>CAZGKN010000035.1:0-24418 GCA_964525915.1 uncultured Saprospiraceae bacterium
GATGAATCCTGTGTATTCAATTCTCCTGTATTTTAACTGTGCCACAGTAGGAATGATAATCCTCGATTGGACCTTCTCCATCAGTTCATCACTGACGAATGGTACCGGACTGACTGAACCCATACCACCGGTATTGGGCCCCTGATCATGATCAAATACTTTCTTATAATCCTTTGCTACTGGTAACAAGACAGAATTGTCGCCATGAATTGCTATGAAAACAGAGAATTCTCTACCATCAAGAAATTGTTCGATCAGTATTTTGTCGCCTGCGCTCCCAAACCGCCCGTCAAACATCTCATCGATAGCATTATCTGCCTCCTCCAGTGAATGTGCTATGATCACCCCTTTGCCTGCTGCCAGACCATCTGCTTTAATCACTACCGGTAGTGCCATTTGCCGGATATGCTCCTTCGCTGCTTTCACCTGAAGTGCACTAAACTCCGCATACTGGGCTGTGGGTATTCCGACTTGTAGCATGAATTCTTTAGCAAATGTTTTACTCGTTTCGAGCATCGCTGCTGATTTCCGGGGTCCAAAAATCAATACATTTGCTAATTCAGGATCACCCAGCAGATCATCAACTAATCCTTGCTCCAGCGGACCTTCCGGCCCTACGATTACCATCCCGATCTGGTGATCTGTAATCGCCTTTTTTACTTCCGTAAAAGGAAAGTTACCCGGCATAGGTATATTTATTCCCAAAGTTCCTGTACCGGGATTGCCCGGTGCGATGAACAGTTGGTCACAATCTGAACTTTTAACAATGTGTGCGGCGAAAGCATGTTCCCTGCCTCCGCTTCCCAGAATAAGAATATTCATCTAAGGCTTAACTATATCGGGTAAAATTATAAAAATGCCATGAACTTTTAGAAATACATCTTTCCGGTTGTAATTGTTGCGCTTAATATCCATACTTTCTTTATTAACCAGACATAGGGAGGGTTAATTTTTTGTAATATATTCAGAGTTCTGTTATCTTTAATCCAACATTTTACTTTTTCATTAAAAATTTTTCAGTAAATGAGCAAGAACAACAGACGTGATTTCATCAAGACGACCGGATTATTGGGTGCCGTTTCATTAATCCCATTCGGAAAGGGTATTTCAAAACCAGACGATGACAATGGTGCCTGTGTGCTTATTCCTACTGAAACTGCAGGCCCATTTCCACTGGACCTCAGTACAAATAATTTTTATTTCCGGCAGGATGTGCGTGAAGATAGGCCAGGAGTACAGCTCAACCTGCGAATGAGAATCATCGGAGTGGGCAATTGTGAACCTATGCAAAATGTCCGGGTCAATATCTGGCATTGTGACAAAGAGGGTTCGTATTCAGGATATAGTCTGCCCATCAATCCGGGGCAGGCAGGAAAGACTTATCTGCGTGGCTACCAGTTTACCGATGCCAATGGCGAAGTTGAGTTTATTACCATTTTTCCGGGATGGTACAACGGGCGTGTGTGCCACATCCATTTTCAAGTTTATGTCAGCTCAAATTATGCTGCTATCTCACAACTAACTTTCGACATCGACGCCAAACAAGCACTTTATACTGCACATAAGGACATTTATACCAAAGGTAAAGATCCGCTGACACCGGGACAGGATGGAATTTTCGCTGATGGCTATGAATATCAGGTAGCAACGCTTACGCCTAATAACGATACCGGTGGATATGACTCCTTTTTTGAAGTAGCCGTGAAAGGTAATGGCACTTCGTCTGTGGGACATCTGGAGCGGGAAAATGCGAAAAACTTCTTGCTGGGACAAAATAGTCCGAATCCGCACAGAGGCATTACTACAGTACCCTTCTCACTGGTCATTCCGTCAGATATTACCCTTGACTTATATGACATGCAAGGGAAAAAGGTGAAGTCAATCCAACAAAAAGGCTTGCCGGCAGGTGATCATAAAATTGAAATCAATTGCAAAGACTTGGGTTTGCCTGTGGCGAATTATGTATATCAACTCAATGTGCATAACCGCAATGGCGTCTTCATTGACAGTAAAATGATGAGTATAGTCAAATAAAGCATCGGGGCTAAATCAGGCTTTACTGAGAGGCTTTGTTGTGATTAATAGAATTTATACACTGTATGTGGGGGCATACTCTGCTTTAAAGATTGCCGTATAGATGAATCGTTAATTATTTACTCAGTAAACGCACAAACACTGACTTTTCTGCTCAATGTGTCGGGAAATGTAATTTTTTCAATAAGTTTATATCCTTTTTTAAATTTGCATGACTCGCTGCTATGTGTATAGCGGACAAATATTGACAGATGTATTCGTTTCGAACTATTGTTTTTCTTCTCTTTTCATTTTTGACTTCTTACACACTTATCGCACAGTTACCCTACTTGTCCAGGCTTCATGCCGGTGCAAATTTTCCGATTTACACGACTTATGCAGCCACTAAAAACACTTCACAGTATAAGCTGGATGAGGCGTATCATTTCAGATATGATGATTCAGAAAAAAGTGCCGACTTTATCACCGATACAGGCGGTGATCTGGGTATGGGATTCATGATGAATGGAAAGACCGTAAATAAAATCAGTGAAATGTTTAGCCCACCCATCATTACCAAGAGCTATCCTAATCTGGTATCGTTTGAAATGTATCCTTTCAAAAATGTAATGGTAGAAGGCGCTTTTCTGGTCTATAGCTCCCGGCTTGCTCTGGTGAGATATAATGTCATTAATCTGGGCGCCGACTCTATCTCGATCACCTTGATTGCTTCTATAAAAAAGAAAGATCAGGGCTTTTCGAATGTGAAAGTTAATAGTCGAAACCAGATTCATTTTTCTCACACCGAACCAATGGATCAATGGACGCGCAGCCATTATATTCCTATGGTTGAAAACATTAGAAACCAATTGGAATTAAATCCCGCTGCTGATCAGGTTTTACTTTCAGAACAACTTGACCCGGTTATTGACAAACAATTAGCCAATGCTACGGATATTGCTGACAGTACAAAACAATACCGGCAATTAATCTTATTGAAAAGTCTGCATCTCAAACCGCTCAATTCAGAAGCAGTCACGATAACTCGTCAGGTCTGTCCGGAAGAGCTGCACGAATTCACGTATATAGGTGCGGATTTATTTAATAAGATTTTCATACAGTCATTGCAGGACAATGAAAAGTTTATGGCTGAAATAAGCGCCCCGGCTGGGCTTACCGCTGATCAGGAGGCTTTGTATTATAGCAATGTCAATATGATGCGTCAGTTATTCTATCCACCGGAAGCACTCTCTTCATATAATTACTATGTATTTTCCCGTGAGCCGACCTGGGGTTGGGGGCATGGCGGACAGGTCTTTCATGAATCGCTGACGATGATGGCTTATGTACTGGTCGATCCTGAAAGTGCGATGAATTCTCAGCGGGTGTTTAAAGAGCGCCAATATCCGGATGGCTACATCATCTACCGTGCAGGGCCTTATCTGGAGGAAACATTGAAGAAAAATGGTGTCCTGACTTCATCGGCGCCCTGGTATGCCTGGACTAACTGGGAAGTATATAAAAAAACAAAAGACAGGCGATTTTTAGCGGAGATGTATGGATCATCCTCCCGTCTGTATAAATTTTTTATTGAAAACAGGGATAGTGATCACGATGGCCTCTGCGAATGGGGCGGAGATGCGGTACTGGAATCCGTAAGAGATTCAAAAGTGGCGGTGTGGGATGAAGTCGGTGATCCGTCGAATTTCGAAGCTCTCGACCTCAATTGTATGCTGGTCAAAGAAGCAAAGAGTCTGGAGAAAATGGCACTGGAGCTGGGTAAAACAGATGAAGCCACTGCCTGGAAGAAAGATTATGAATCCAGAATCCGCCTGATAAATAAGACTTTCTGGGATCCGGTCAATGGTTTTTACTACCACGTCGATAAAGCAAAGAACTCATTTACTTTCAAGAAGAAGAATGATCTGAAGCGCGATGAAATCATTGGTTTTCTGCCGCTCTGGGCCGGAGTATGTGATTCTGTCAGGGCTGCCAGACTGGTACAACGAATGTTGGATCCCGGATCCTTTTGGCGTAAAAATGGCATACCCTCACTCTCAGCAAGAGACAGTTATTATCAGGCAAGAGGATATTGGAACGGGCCTGTTTGGGTACAGTGGAACTACCTGATCGAGCGCGGATTACTGGATTATGGCTATACATCGGAAGCCCGGCAATTAACGAATAAAAATGCAGCAGTCATGGCAGACCGCCTGCGGAAAGACCACACACTCTGGGAGCTTTACAGCCCGGATGAATCCTGGGGCGGATATCACCAGTCTTATATCTGGGCAGGAATCATTAATCGAATGTTGGTGGATGTATCTGCTATAGGAAAATAATGAATATTAATACTAAATTGCCTGTCGGATATTATGACCACAGAAAGTACAGACAACAGAATCAGACTCCCGGCAGAAGAGGAGTATAAGGAAGAACTGATCGCACTGGCGAAGGCAGATAAACTACCCCACCCACCCGGGTGGAACCTATCCCCAGCCGCAGTGTTGACATATCTGACTGGTGGAAAAGCCGGCAACAAAACGATCAGCCCCAAGTATCTGGGCGACAAACGATTACTGGAACTTTGTCTGGCCACCTTACTCACTGACCGGGCACTATTGTTGACCGGGCTGCCCGGCACAGCCAAAACCTGGCTGTCTGAACACCTTGCTGCTGCTATTAGTGGCAATACTCACTTCATGATCCAGGGGAGTATTGGTATAGATGAACAGGCAATCCGATATTCCTGGAATTATGCGCTCTTGTTGCAAAAAGGAAATACCCCGGAGGCACTCATCAAAAGCCCGGTGATGCGGGCAATGGAGGCCGGTTCACTTTGCCGTATTGAAGAGCTGACCCGTCTGCCCACAGAGATTCAGGATGTACTGATCTCTGTCCTGTCAGAAAAAGTGATCTATATTCCTGAATTGAATTCAGAAGTGTATGCACAGCGGGGTTTCAACTGTATAGCTACTGCCAATGACCGCGACAAAGGTATTCATGAACTTTCGGCTGCACTTCGGCGCCGTTTTAACATTGTTGCATTACCGATGCCGGCAAGTTTGGAAGAAGAAGTAGAAATCATTACATTCAGACTCAATGAAATCAATCAACAGCAAAACCTGGCTAAGTATAAGATAGAACTGAAGCCCATCAGGGAGCTGATCACGATATTCAGAGAACTACGCAATGGTCATACTGAAGATAAAAAACAAAATATAAAAAGCCCGGGCAGCACTCTTTCCACGGCTGAGATATTATCCGTGTTACAGACCGGGATACATCATTCGATTCACTTTGGCTCCGGATCACTGCGCGCAGCTGACCTTGCAGGGTCAGCACTAACAACTATTGTGAAAGATCCGAAACAGGACCTTGCTGCCTGGAATGAATATCTCGAAACTATCCTGAAAAAAAGAAAAGATTTCTCCCCCTGGTATGATGAACTGAAACGCTAAATTCACCTCGGACTCCGCATAATTTTATATGAATATTGAATTATAGCAAGATTCAGATTGTTTATTATGCAGATGAGATGGACATTTGCACAGAATTGATAGTGAAAGCACATCCTGAAATGCACTAATCAACAGACATTTAACATCTGATATAAACAGTATGATCCGTATTAAAATTTTAAATGAAACAACATGGAAATACAAGCACAATTAGACTTCCGTCGCATCGCAGAAGCGATTAATTTCATAAAGACAAATTTCAAAGACCAACCTGATCTTGATCAGATCGCCGCAAGTGTCCATCTGAGTCCGACACATTTCCAGCGTATGTTCACAGCCTGGGCTGGAATTAGCCCGAAAAAGTTTTTACAATATCTCAGCCTGGAATATGCCAAAAGTCTGATATCCCGGCAAAATTCAGCGTTGAATGCTGCTACTTATGATACCGGGCTGAGCAGCACCAGCCGGCTTCACGATCTGTTTATCAATATAGAAAGTATGACTCCTGCAGAATACAGAGATGGCGGAAGTAATCTACAGATTGGGTATAGTTTTGAAGAAAGTCCATTTGGCCAGATAATCATAGCTTCCACAGAGCGCGGTATTTGTTACGCTGCCTTTGAAGAAAACAGAGAACTGGCGGTTAAAAATTTAAGGCAACAGTTTCCCAATGCAAGTTTCCATAACAGCAGAAAACAAATCCATGCGGATGCTATCAATGTATTGAATCAATCCTATGATGCTAAACAAAAGTTACCTCTACATTTGAAAGGGACACCTTTCCAACTGAAGGTTTGGGAAAGCCTGTTAAAAATTCCGGCCGGCCAATTATCCTCTTACAAATATATCGCAGAGCAAATTGGTAGCCCCAGCGCCTCGAGAGCGGTGGGTTCAGCCATTGGACAAAATCCGATTGCCTATTTAATTCCCTGTCATCGGGTCATTCAGTCTTCCGGAGCTATCGGCGGCTATATGTGGGGTGCTGAACGTAAAGCGGCAATAATTGGGTGGGAAAGTGCAAAACTTGAGCATGATTACGCACAATAAATAGCTTCAGAATAAATGATGAAACTAAATTTGGAGAGTTATTTTATTGGGTATTTAATCTGAAATAAAATGGATGTAACTATTCAGATGCTCTGATAATTAATGTTTTAAGAAGAACGATTTAGATTATTTTTTTGGCCAGCTGAATCATTACATTAAATCTGCCCGTTCTGATGACTATTATTCTTTTTCAACCACTAAGTCACACAAAGTATTGCACCAAGTTTCGCAAAGTGATAAGAGTAAGCGACCTTGTTTTATTTTTTGGCACAACTAAATAGTTACATTGTTTATTACTTTATAATTTACATGAATAGTTACAAATGGATTCATTATTCGGAGAAGAAACCGACCCTGCGCTAAATTGGCTTCCATCCGATGGAATCGTAAATTATTGGGGGCAGATTTTTACACTATCTGAAGCTGATGGCTACTATTTACGGCTGTTGAATTCTCTCGAATGGCGCAATGATGAAGCAATGATGTTTGGCAAAAAAATAATCACCAAACGGAAGGTAGCCTGGTATGGCGACCAGCCCTTTGAATACACCTATTCCAAAATATCAAAATATGCACTCCCATGGACTACTGAGCTCTTGCATCTGAAAGAAATAGCCGAAATCACCACTGGTCACACTTATAATTCCTGTCTGGCTAATCTGTATCATAGCGGGGATGAAGGTATGGCCTGGCATAGTGATGGAGAACCCGATTTACTTAAGAACGGCGCTATAGCATCAATGAGTTTTGGTGCGGAAAGAAAGTTTGCATTCAAACATAAGACTCAGCATACCAAAGTCGAATTATCTCTGGCACACGGTAGCCTGTTGGTGATGAAGGGAACGACACAAACCTACTGGGTTCACCGTTTGCCTCCGACAAAAAAAATCTGTACGCCCAGAATCAACCTAACTTTCCGGACAATCGTAGCGTAATTGTAGTTGTTGATCTGCATTATTACATATACTTTTTATACTAAATCAATCCATGAATTGAAAGACAGTCAATAATTCCTCAGAAAGGCCTTATCTTCAAATCAATATTATAAATGTAAAACTATGGCTGACGAAAAAAAGATAGACCCGGATTTTTCTGTAGAAAATTATATGGACAGCCACTACATACACCGGAGTAACTGGCTTCGTGCAGCAGTATTAGGAGCCAATGATGGCATTATTTCTGTATCCAGTATAGCTGTCGGCGTTGCTGCTGCAACTACTACCAGAGATCCGATCCTACTGGCCACACTGGCAGGACTGGTGGCAGGCGCATTGTCAATGGCTGCCGGAGAATATGTATCGGTGAGTTCTCAGACAGATACTGAAAAAGCGGATATCGCCCGGGAGAAAGCAGAGTTGGAAGAGATGCCCGAAGAAGAAAAGCTGATGCTTGCTTACATCTATGAACAAAGAGGATTGAAAAAAGAGACGGCCCTTCTTGTTGCTGAGGAATTAACTGCACAGGACGCACTCGCTGCGCACGTGAGAGATGAATTAGGTATTAATGAGATCAATCGGGCCAATCCGATCCAGGCTGCCCTGGCCTCTGGTGCCTCTTTTACCGTAGGTGGCATCCTGCCTTTACTAGTGGCGCTACTGGGACCTTTAGACAAGATGGAGTATCTGCTGTATTTATTTGCAGTCGTATTTCTGGCACTCTTAGGCACTGTCGCTGCACTTACCGGTGGATCCAGTGTACCCAGAGCTATTCTACGCGTCACGGTATGGGGTACGATCGCAATGGTACTTACAGCACTGGTCGGCTATTTCTCCGGGGTCAATATTTAGTTTTTAACCCTTTTTCAAGCTTAGTCTCTCTATTATATGAGAATTGAAAGCTAATTTTATATTATTTCGACTGAATTATTCTGTATATTTATTTTAAGATAAATATGTCGCAAATGTAGTTTCCATGTTATCTTTGTACGGCTTATGCCAATCGATTTACTTTAAGAATAAGTAAGATTGAGGTATACAATAGAGTCATAGCTTATGGACAATAAAAAACCGAATCTTGCCATCGTGGCTACCTTCCTGTGGATAGGGTTTGTCTGTGCGATCAGCTTTATGGAGTCCTGGATCAAATTTCTCGCACCCGGGATAACTGTACCCTTAGGATTAGGAATAGGTCGGCTGGTTTTTAGTGCATTGAATAAAGTAGAATGGCTTCTGGCCATCATCCTGCTGTCCAATATTCTATTTAGCCGGAATCAACTAAGTAAAAGACAGTTGCTTACGCTGATCATACCTTTAGTCATAATACTCATTCAGACCTTCTGGCTTTTACCTTTGATGGATGCCAGAGCTGAAGTCGTATTAAGGGAGAAAACGAGCCAACCCTCTTATCTACACATTTATTTCGCAGGTGCGGAGTTAATCAAAGTTATTTGTCTCACCTTTTTTGGTTCATTTTTGTTAAGAGAAAGTACAGGGACTGATTAAGGATAAAAAATAGAAATTAATTAATCATGAATATTAATAAAGAAAGCATCATCGGCGACCTGGTTGCAGCGCAATATAAATTTGCCTCGGTATTTAAAAATGCAGGTATTGATTTCTGCTGTCACGGCAATCGCACTGTTGGTGTTGCTTGCGCTGAGAAATCAATCAATCCGGATGAATTCATTGGTCAATTGAATGCCATTGCCGATTCAAATATTTCTGCAGATAAGGATTACAATTCCTGGCCGCTGGACTTTCTGGCTGATTACATCGAAAGAGTCCACCATAAATACGTAACTGATAAAATTACCGAAATCGCACCTTATCTTCAGAAAATAGTACAGGTACATGGGGACCATCATCCGGAATTAGCAGAAATAGAGCAATTATTTACCCGATCTGCCGGTGAACTATCCATGCACATGAAAAAGGAAGAACTGATCGTTTTTCCCCGTATTAAGCGCATACTTCATGCTTCACTTACCGGAGAGCCTTTGCCACCGGCACGCTTTGATTCAATTCAGACGCCTATCAGCGCGATGTTGCATGAACATGATGAGGAAGGAGAACGATTCGCACAGATTAATTCGCTGACGCAGGGCTATACCCCGCCACCTGATGCCTGTAATACGTATCGGGTCACTTATGCTATGCTTCATGAATTTGAAGAGGATCTCCATCTGCATATCCATTTGGAGAACAATATATTATTCCCTAAAGCTATACAAATAGAAGAAAACCTATGAAACATGAGATAAAAATTCGCAGGGTCTATGAAGATCCTACACCTGACGATAGCTATAAAATACTCGTTGACCGCCTTTGGCCCCGGGGTTTTTCAAAAGCCAGCGCCTACTGGGATGAATGGTGCAAAGATTTAGGCCCTTCGAATGAATTGCGTAAATCATTTGGTCACATACCGGAAAAGTTTGAAGACTTCAAGAAAAAATATTTAACTGAACTTAGCTTGAAGGCGGATGAGATACGACGAATCAGAAAGATAGCCACTACCCGGCCAGTGGTCTTGCTCTACAGTGCAAAAGACACAGAACACAATCAGGCTGTAGTGTTGAAAGAATTATTAGAACATATAGATTAAATTCTATGGCGGACAGGCCCATCAAACGGATAGAGTCATTGAAACCACTCAGTCGTGAACATCACCATTGTCTGCTCTTTTGCTGGAAAATAGAACAGGGATTTAAACTAAATATTGCAATTGACAGAATCCAAAGATATGCCGACTGGTTTTGGACAGCTTGCCTGCAAGCACATATCGGTACTGAAGAAAAATATGTGTTTCCAATTTTGGGAAAGGAACATAAGTTAATCCGGCAGGCTCTTGATGATCACACACGCCTCAAAAAGTTATTTACTCATGGGACCAATGTAAAAGATAGTTTACTGGGCATCAGTGAACTACTAAAAGCCCATATCCGGTTTGAAGAGCGCATTTTATTTGCTGAAATACAAAAAGTAGCTACGCCTGCCCAAATTTCACTTCTTGAAAAACACAGTCGCCCAGCCTATGAAGACAATGTCGGTGATGAGTTTTGGATAAAAGAATAAAAGATTTGGTTTTGTTAGGACTTCTAACTATGTTTGCAAAAGCAATTTTGCCAAAACAACTATTAATTTCTTACAAATGACTAAATCTATTTTTTATCATGCCGGCTGCTCAGTATGCCTGAGTGCAGAGCACGACATCATCAATCTCATTGGTGCCGACAAAGTAGAAATCATTCACCTTGGTACTGAGAAGAACAAAATTCAGGAGGCAGAGAATGCGGGTGTGAGATCTGTCCCGGCCTTAGTTACACCGGAGGGCAATGTACTTCACATCAATTTTGGTGCATCAATGGATGAAGTCAGGGGATGATGGAGATTAATACCGAAGGGGAGATTCCAGCCAATTCTCCTCCGGTAATTTGTGTAAATAATCAGTTTAATTTAAAAAAATAAAATTATGCGCGTAGCAGTGTGGGACACTTATGTGACGAGAAAAGATGGAAAGGTGATGCATTTTGATATCATCTTGCCTGAAGAAAAGAGTAACGAGGCAACTGTGTACCGATACGGACTCGAATATCTGATTGCCCGGGGGCAGGCAGGACAGGAATTAGGCTCAAACGAATGTAAATTGTGTCATTTTGAACGTCTAAAACCCCACCAGGAAGAATCAATTTTACAAAAAGGATATTATATTTATGAGATGGAAAACTGTCATTGATGGAAGGCTCTGATTTTAATCTGGATTATCAAAACCGAAACCTGGACAGCCGGATCGTAGCCGCATTAGAGCGGGTCGCACAGGCTTTCAAGACGCTACTCTGGCAGGAAGGTAAGGAATATTCTCTCAGTCCTATCCAGATTCAGTTATTGATCTTTTTGTTATTTCATCCGGGTGAAAAGTGCAAGATTAGTTATCTCGCCGGTGAATTTAACCTCACTAAAGCCACGATCAGTGAAGCAATAAAAGCACTCGAACAAAAGAAACTCATCCGCAAAGTACCAGAGACAGCGGATACCCGGAGTTATACCATCATTCTGACTGATGCCGGGCAGGAGACTGCTGAGAAAGTCTCGTATTTTTCAAAATCAATGCTCGCGCCCCTGATGAAAATGAGTGTGGAGGAAAAGGGTAAATTCTTGTACCAGCTCATGCAAATTATCCGCCATCTGCATGATACAGGAATTATTACGATACAGCGAATGTGTTTCAATTGTGTTCATTATCGCTCTATCGAACTTACCAAGACACATTTCTGTGCTTTGCTCAAACAACCATTGAGAGAAGATCAGCTCAGAATCGATTGCCCTGAACATGTACTTGTATGAGATTTAGTAAAATACAGGATCGTTCATCATTACAGGTTTATTGTGACTGCAGCCCGTCCGTATTTAGTTTTTGATACAGGGATATTGACCTTCAGGTAGATAATCTCCCCTTCTCTGGAGTCATAGGTTGCACCGTCAATAGATTCGAATTTACCGCTGATAAAGAGTCGCACCAGATATTGAGTATCGGGGATACCTTCAATCACAAAGGTATATTTATCCTCTGTGTGATGTTCACTTACCAGCGTAAATTGTGTGCTCTTGCTATCTGGGCCAAGTGACGGCCGTGGTGGCGGCATCAGGCCTACTCCTGCAAACTGCCGGATATGAACAGATAGTTTTCCATTGATAGTGAAAGCACTGTCAGGAATTATCCGCATACCGCCCGGCAGGTATTCAACGCTAAAGGGTTGAACAATACTATCAACCATTACCTGACCGATATGAGTGCCTAAGGGAAGGATTGGTTCGAACCTGATTTTAGCTGGTTTCTCAGAATAAAGTTCAGCGAAAGTATTATTGGCCAGTCGACTAAACCGCATACTCAGGTAGTTATCCGCCATTCGTAAATAATAAAAATTTGCTTTATCCCAACCCCAGGGAATAGCGGGTGATAATAAAAAAGTATTAGCCATTGCATCCGGCTTATACCCCAATAAGCCTTCCACTAAGGGTTGTATCGCCATCGATTCACTCCAGCATTGAATGGGGCACACGCCCTGCGGCTTGAATGTCTCACCATTATAGGTTTCTTCGATACTACCCGGAGAAGTTTTGTCAAAGAGCAATACATTGCTACGCCAGTGATAAAAGGCAGGCCAGAAATGTCCGGTAGCGTACTCTCCCAGAGCAGCCCAACCGGTAAAGAGGGGCCACACCATTCCTTCATGATATCCGGCGGTATTATATCTCTGGGAGCTATCTGAGATCATCCGTACACCCCAATCACTCGTAAACCCTTTCTCCGCCAGGCCTTCAAGTGCTTCACTGCCTTTCTCTTTATCATACAACCCGAAATACGCAGGTACTGCCATCAGTACAGTAGGAAACTTCATATAGGAACCATCCTTCATCTTACCTGTATAAAAGGTATTATTGGCCGGATTCCAAAAATCGTGATTGATTGTTTTTCGGACACGTTCTGCCTGTATTTGCAATTTTTTACTCTCTGTTGCAGATCCGGTATGTGCCCGGATATAGGCCATTTCATCCAGTGCCGCTGCCCAGCAACCTGCCAGGTAAAGCTCTGTATGTGAACCATACAAATTGCCGCCTTCTATCCATCCGTGTCCTACATTGGTGTTCTCGATCAGACCATCACCATCGGTATCTGTGCCCTGACAGTATGCAAGTGCGGATTGTAATGATGGCAGAATAGCCTTTATATAAGCGACATCCCCCGAATATCTGAGGTATTTCCCTGCCAATATCAGATACAAAGGGGTCGCATCAGCAGCATCATACTGGGCTACACCACTGGTGGTGAGTTCATGAAATATCTTGCCATTAAGATTCTGGTACTTCCGTAGCATCTCCAGTACTTCTTTTACCCCGTCAAAATCGCCGATATCCAGCAGTGCAAATGAACTCCATACTGCATCCCGGCCAAAATACCAGGCATAACCCGGCCGCCCACTTACCTTCTGGTTTCCATCCCAGCCACGCGAAGTGTTACTCAGCCCGGCTACTAGTGATGTGCCTATCCCGGGTGTAGTCTGGAAAAACTGTTTAGTTCTTGCAATAGCCCACTTTATCCCGACATCTACTGTCGAATCTGAGGTAACTGCGATGAGTTCTTTCCTATCCTGTGGTGTCATCACTTCCTGCTTATGCAACTGATAATACTCGCGGGAGTAATACAGCAGACTGTCCAGTGGTTCATCGCCTCCGGTGATTGTGACATTGAGTGTGGTTTTCGGTTTTACGTCAAAACGATTCTCGATCACCAGATCTTTATTATCCTTATCTACACTTATTTTCTCTCCCAGTGACTTAAAACTAAAGGTGATTACCGCTTTTTCATCTGTATTTTCAGTAGTCACTACATAAGAGCCTAAGCCACTCAGGAAATCGTAGCGCATACCTCCGATATCAGCTGCACTGTAAGGCCACATCAGACGCATATTTGTCCTGAAGCGAACGACGATCTGATACGACTCATTACTCCGGTTGAGTAACGCAATTCTACCTACTGGTAAGTTTTGCATGATCGTATGTGTCTCTAACAAAGCTGCAGTATGGTACTCTTTTACAATCTTCATCGGACTCACCATAGCATGCGCCGTTTCACCACTAAGCCATCTGATCGTGTCCCCGAGCATATAGCCGATCTCCACATCATGCACTGCCATAAATGGGGGCACCCAGACTTCTTTCAGGTTTCCATGAAGTTGCCCTGACCATAAGATTCGTTTACCAGCCATGTCATACTCCTCATCATTATCGGTGTACAGTCGGAGACTGGGTTCATTCTCGCGCAACATTACCCGTTGTTCTATACTCTGTATGGGCAATCGCGGTTCCGGTATGTCCGTTTTTAATGCGGTAAATGGCCTGTAACTCCAGTATTGTCCGGCCTTAAATGATCCGGGATCAGCGAGATAACGCAATGCATTCTGTACAAAGCGCCGAAGATATGTGCGGTTGTCATTCACGCCGGCGAAATGGATATATGCGCCTACAGCGAATATCTTTCCTGCACCATAATCATATTCGAAGGCCAGTTTTGTGTCTTGATGGAAGGTAATATACGTCCATTGTATCCCGACCACCTTGCCTTCCTTGGGTTTACTGTCATCAAAATAACCCCATAAAGGTGTGCGGAAATTGCTGCGCATCTTGCTGATAAAGGCGCCACCGTGCATCCCTTCGAAGACCGGATGTGACCTGAAAGCATGAAGCCCGCGCGAACGTCCATATCCGGCGTCATACACTGAATCTGACCGGGACTCAATAGGGCTTGATTCTATTCCTGTGACATTGAGCAAGCGAAGCGCATCCATACTCAGCATTAGTTTGCCGCCTGTCTGTACATAAGACGCAATATCATTAGCGAACTGTGATGTGAATTTCTTCATTGCATTCCCATGAATCCACAATACATCATACTGTCCTGCTGTTTTTGCAATATCATTGGTTGAAATAAAGGTAGAGGTAATCCCTGTACTGTGAAGCAAGGCCTCTATGCTGTCCCTGTCTGCCTGTGTGCAAAAATCAGTGATTAATCCTACCTTAACTGATTGTCCGGACAAGGGAAGTAAGCTACAAGTCCAGGTTAATATGAAAAATAGTGCACGTATATTCATTTGATAAAGGTAAATAAAACGAGCCTATACTTCCGGCTCTTATGTTTTAATATTTACTACGTTAGCAACTGATTGACAATTGTGGCAGTCAATATCTTTTAGCAATGACAAATCGAGCCTGCGCATTATTCATCCGTTAACTGTTAATAATTCTAAACAAATACATTATTTTCCTAATAAATTCAGGCGATAAACTATATTTTCTCTATTTTCATAGCCTGTTTATTTATTGAAAAAAATTAAAACTAACATTTGGTTAATGGCCATTACTGAGCTTCCGTGATAATTATACTACTGTAAGTTGTGATTTAAGAAAAGGACTATGAAGTTTGGATTTAGAATACCCAGTCTGAGCAAAAGAATTGCTGCCCGTACCTCATTCAAGCGGTATGTCCGACAGAATCTTGGCTTCAAAGCACCACGAGGTTTTGGAATATTTACCAATCCGCGGAAAGCGCTGTACAATAAAATCTATAATAAAACATCCTGGGGCTGTATGGTGATTTTTGTTCTACCTGTATTACTCCTTTTATTGTTATTAATCTGATAATTCAGACAATTTCTTGCATACCAAAATAGTAAAGGCTCAGACCAAATAATAAGACTTACATCTTGAGAATCTCCACCTCGGTGCGCCGGTTGTATTGATGTTCTTCTTCTGTACAATTCACACCATTCTTACAGCGATTTCTCGGCTGAGTCTCGCCTCGCCCTTCTGTTTGTATCCGAGTAGGATTAATGCCTTTATGCACGAGATAGTCTTTAGCTGACTGAGCCCGCTTTACAGAAAGTGCCATATTTGAAGCGGCATCACCCCGGGTATCTGTGTGCGACACTAATTTTACCACCATATTGGGAAATTGACTCATGAGAATAACCAATTCATTCAGCTCACGCTCTTCGCCGGGACGTATCTTATACTGATTGAAGTCATAGTAAATATTGTCCAGTGATAATTTCGTGCCAACTTCTACTTTTTGTTTTACGATACTAACCTTCTGTTTTTCAAAATTGAGATTCAACAGCAGATCAGAAGTTACCGTATCTACTGGTACAGACACCGGATAATATCCCAATTCGCGCCCGGTGATCGAACCGTCACAACCCGCCGGCACACAAAAAACAAACTCACCATTGCTATCAGCCCGGCTGGAATCGACTGAATCATTACAGTTTTTGCGAATATAAATCCAGGCACCACTTAAACGGCGTTTATTCTCATTGTCAAAAGCGATTCCTTTTATATTAAAGCAAGGTTTTGGTTTCAGCGTGAGATAAAGTGGTTTCTCAGAAGCATCCTCTACCGTGTACAATGTCTCATACACGGCAGAATTAGACTGAATGATATACTTTTCGCCTAATGCACCGGGAAAGCTTATCTCACCATCCCTGTTTGTCTTGCCTTGAAAAATTGCATTTTTTTGGTACAATGTTTTGATGCTGATACTCGCATTTTTTATCCGTTGCCGGGTATTCTCATCTAAGAAAATCATTTTGACAGAAATCGGAATAGCCGCATTTGCATTGATATAGGTAAATGAATAGAGATCATCCTGCCCTTTTCCCCCAGGTCGGTTTGAAGAAAAGAACCCGCTCTTTGCACCTGGCTGCAGGGTGAGCCCGATATCATCCGAAGGTGAATTAAATGGGGTTCCAAGTAAAAATGGTCTTTCATAATAATCACCTGACCGCAATGTGACATAAAGATCCAGGCCTCCGTGTCCACCTGGTCGATTAGATGAGAAAGCCAGAATATCCTTAGCGGCTATAGTAGGAAATAATTCATTGTCCGGCGAATTTACTTCATCACCGAGATGAAAGGGCATAGACCAGGCGCCATTTGTATTTTCTATATAATACAGGTCATAATTTCCTTTTCCTCCCGGCAGATTGGATGCAAAATATAATCTGCTCCCGTCAGTGGAGATTGCCGGATGGCAAAATGAGTATTCATCTGTCGCTTTAAGTAGTTCTACCGGCTGTGACCAGCGCCCATCTTTACGTACAGAATAGAAAATGCTAAGCCGCTTTATTCGCTGAAGTACACCTGACTCCAATTGGTTATTGCGGGTAAAATAAATGGTATCACCACTCGCAGTAAAGCAACAAGGGCCTTCATGATAGGGCGAGTTGATAGTGGCATCAAATGGTCTTTCGTCCCCCAACAAGGTATCATCAACTATCGTAGCAGCAAATAAATTGAAAAAATTAGTCGTATTGTGTGCCTTTGTGCCCGGAGACTTACGACTATTGCCTACATAGATTACTTCCCCATGCGAGACAACCGGGGAAAATTCCAGGTCCGGTGTATTGATTTGTGCCTGATTATTTAATCTGAATTTCTCCGGACTAAACAGTATATCCTGCATTATGTCCTGCTGTGCTGATAATGCTGAATAAATCAATAAAAAAATAAAAACAATCGTAGTTTTTCTCACATTTTACTTCTTTTCTTCCAATAATTAAAAGAACCGCGGATTCTGTATGTCCTCTGATCCTTCATCCGGCAACATATACCTAAGCATTATTTCGAGACTTCCTTTATTATATTTTCCTATATCCCCCAGTGGAATATCGTAAGCCAGGCCAACGAAAACAGGAGGTAATACCCTGAATCCCAGTAACAGATCCAATGATTCTCCCACTGGATTGTTGACATTGCCCGAGCGATATGAAACCCCCGCATTGATCCGGTTATCAAAATCAGCCATGATATTGGCATCCATACTTAGTGGGCTGTTTTTTGCATACTTAATCATTACCTGAGGTGTCAATGATATATCATCCTGCATCTGAAACGAATAGCCCATCATGCCATACAGATGGATTACCTCTCTGGATATCAACAGATTGTCTTTAAAATCAATATTGGAACTAATTAATCGTGGTGCTGAAATCCCCACATAAAACTGTGGATTGCTATAATAGAGGCCCAGCCCCACATTGGGCACATATTTAGATACATTATCTTCGATTACGGCTGCATCTACTGACAAGTCATTATCTGCCACCAGGCGCGGATCATTGTAATTTACTCCATAATAGCGCAGGCTTCCTTCCATTCCCCCACTGATAAACCCATCTCCTACGGGTAATCTGTATGCATACATCGCACTCAGCGTCCACATCTCAGAAATACCGATGCTATTGTGTATCAGATTCGCACCCAGTCCGACACGCTGATCAAGCAACGGGATATTGGCACTCAGCAATTGAGTCACCGGTGCTCCGTTTATCCCCAGCCACTGATTACGATACAGTCCATTTAATGCAAAGTGCGGCGTAGCCCCGGCAAAAGCAGGATTGACCGTGAGTTTATTGTACATGAACTGACTGTATTGGCGCTCCTGCTGTCCAAACATTGTCGTCAGTGCAGATATCAAAAACAGAAAAAGATAAAGTATTCTATTCATCGTTTATCTTTTGATTATTAAAAATCCTTTTTGCACAGTGGCATTGGGCGAATCCTTGAATATATAATAGTAAGTGCCTACCGGTAATGGCTTGCCTTTGTACATACCACTCCAGTCATTGAGGTATGGGGCAGCGCGGAATACTTCTGATCCCCATTCATTGAAAATCGCCAGTTCGCTTTCATTAACTGTAGCTTGTTCGAGACATGGAATCCTCAACACATCATTGATATGGTCATTATTGGGCGTGATGATATTCGGAATGATACAATCATTGGGGTTATCAATATCAATCACGACCTGAGCACTGAGGCACACATCACAACCACGGAGGCAGACTGTATATTCGAATTTATCATAAGAGACAGCATTGCCTGAAGGTGTATAGGTCATCGTACTATCCGGGTTAATCACCACTGTTCCGTTCTCCGGTTTATTACTTATGGTTATGTCTGTAAGTCCGATATAGCTATCATTAGTAGCCACATCCAGATCTTTCGATTCACCGGATAACAGCCGGAATACATCATTGGCCACTCTGGTCATCTGAGGTCGCCAGATGATTACCGTATCCGTACTGAATGCCTGACATTTATTGTAATCCAGGTTCCACACAAAATAATTCGGACCGATTTGTAGTCCGGACACATTGGTCTCCGAATCAGCAGGATCCGCAATTACTGTTCCCGCAGTCAGGGTCGTCCACCGCCCGGTAGAAAGCGTCGGTCTTCGTGCATCAAGGTTTGTCGCATCACCGGTACATAGGATTTGATCACCACCGGCACTCGCAATTTCCTCTGGCGGAATAGACACATCGATAGAAACAGGGATGGAGGGTGCAGAGGGGCAACCATTCAATGTCGCAACAGCAAAGAGTTGATTTTCACCCTGAGAAAACAAATGGTAATCTCTGACTGTACCACAGAGTGCGTTGGTAGGGCCGGCAATGAGTGCATCCGGTCCAGCCAGATAGAAGGAATAGTTGGCTCCGTCAGTTGCTGATCCTGCATCGATGCACAGTATCAGTGTACTTTGATCCAGACAAATCTCATCACCGGGATCAATGAGTGTTGGTGCAGCCGGTGGTTGCAATATACTGAGTTGGAAAGCATCTGAAACATCAGAAACACAACCATTTCGCTCGACCTTCAGCGTATAAATACCTTCATTTGTTGCCAATGCCGGGAAGATTCGCCAATCAGCCGTTGAAGCACTCAGCCCGTTTGGACCGGACCAATGGTAATCTAGTCCCGGAGCCTGATTCGTCTGTAAGAGAATCGTATCACCCAGACATATTGTAGGGTCACCACTAATCACAGGTTTGGCCGGTGTCTGATATACACTGACTTTCAGCGTATCCGAGAATTTAGACTGGCAGTCACCTGCGGTAAATGCCACTGCGTAATTCCCGGTATTCACATTATCAGCATTAAGGATGATGAGTTGATTTGTCGTCGTTATTTTATCGCCCGTAGGTGTATGCCAGGTGTACTGTCCTGTATTATTCTGATTAGTTACTGTCAGAATAATACTGTCGCCGGAACATACTCTGTCCGGTCCATCCAATAAGGGTTTGCGAGGTGTGACTTCTACCTGGACACTGATTCTGGCGGTGTCTGATTTACAGCCCTGATCAGAAGTGATCACCAGAGAATAGATTCCGTTTCTGATTACTGAACCCTGGATTCTCAGGATAGAATCCGTACTGGTAAAGCCTGCCGGACCAGTCCAGAGGTAAGATGCGCTATCTCTGCTTATGTTCAGGTCATAATCAAAGACTACGAGATCTTCAGGATGCTGGCAAGCCTGCGCATTACTGTGGAGATTACGAATTTTTGGTTTCGGATAGAGATTCAGTACTGTCTCTGCCTGAGCGATACATCCGCTTTGGGTATTTACCTCTACCTGATACGTGCCGAAATGTGCGATCACCCACGGATTCTGTTCTCCGGAACTAAAGCTATTCGGGCCAGTCCAGTGATAAATCGCACCTGGGATATCTGTCGCAAACAAATGAACAGAATCTTCTTCACAGAGCGGTCCACTATACGTAATGTCAAGTGCCAATACATTTTGTACTTCCACATTGAGCGGTTGCGATTCCAGGGAAGAACAACCTCGCCGTACTAATGTCAATGTCCATAGCCCATTGTCGTCTAACCCAGCTTGTGGGATGATCAGTTTCCCTGTATCGGTAAAAATCAGTGTTCCATCCGGTTTTTTCCAAATGAAAGTATCGATGTCCACCTTCAGGTTGCTGGTAAGGATCAATGTGGAGTTGACACATACCGGACCATTAGAGTAGGGTACAGGCTGACCGGGTCGCTGACTGACCGAGACGGACACATTAGCCGGTAGTGAGCGACAAGTGCCGTCAGTGATTACCAGGCTATATGTTCCAGCATCTGCCAGAGTAGCCGGTTGGATCACCGGTGGATATTGTGCTGTGGAACTAAAGCCATTAGGGCCGGACCACAGATAACCGATTCCACTGCCATTTACCGGCGTGCCAAGTGCGATACTTCCTCCCTCACACACTGCAATGACGGGCTGATCGACCTGTGATACAGGAATGTCGCGAACCCTTATGCTGACTGATGCTGAAGGATTTGAAATACAGTCATTTTCCTTGATTATAACATAAAAACTATACTGTCCTACTGGTCTTTGTAATGAATAGGCCGGAATGATCGTAGAATCCAGTAAAATGCCGTTAGGTGCAGTGCCTTCATACCAGAAGTACTTCACCTGACCACTGTAGGCCTGGGTCGATAACGATATATCTGTACCTGAACAAACTACTGTGTCATTTGCAAAAATGAGTGGTGTGTTGATCTCAGAGTTAATAAATACCTGTGCCACTCCCGTACCAGTACAACCATTGAAGCCTGTGGCAGTCAGCGTATAGGTACCGGAATAACTCGCATCGACATTAGGAATGATTGGATTCTCCAGGTTTGATGTGAAGCCGTTGGGGCCTGACCATTGATAGGTATAACTATTGAAGAGTCCGGTATCCGGCATATTGGCAAATAGCCGAAGTGTGTCATTGTCGCAGATGCCCAGCCGATACTGCGGATCCAGAATAGCCGGCTGAACCCTAATGGTCGTCTGACAGGAATCGGTATTCCCTGAGCGATCGACTACATAGAGTGTGACCGGAAACTCAGCCCCCGATTCAGCACAATAAAATGAGTCTCTGCTTGCATACATTCGCTCGATACCACAGTTGTCACTACTGCCATTATTAATCTGCTCGGGCAACAAGATACCCGGGATAATGCCACTGGGATGGAGATACACAATGGCTGTCTTACATCTGGCGATCGGGGCAATAGAATCTCTGACATCGATCTGCACAGTACAGGTATCAGCATTACCTGATCTGTCTGCAATGACATAGTGAAAATAGGTCGTCCCGGCTTTGAAACGGAATGTAGGTGGATTATATGGTGGCGCCAACTCAGTAAGTGAAATCTCAGTAGCGCCCTCAGCATAATAGCTCGGTGGAGTAAAGGAAGTATAGACCAGCTCCATAAACATATAGCTGCTTGAATCTGTCTCACCATCTCTGTCCACTGAATTCGGCGTACAGGGATTAATGCCACTGAATTCATTATCCGGTGGAATTGTAAAATCTTCAAATGGAACAGCCTTGAAAGTGATGGCATTATCTGCTGCCATCTCATTAAATCGCGCGGCAGAGATATTGAAATAAATTGTGCTGGGCTTATGACAGTTTCCTGAGGTCACATTTCCTTGTCCTGCCTGTGTTTTTCCCAGCAGATTGTTATCTTCATCATAGATGTAGTAGTATTCCTTGCCGCTTTCTACATTGCCCTGCAGGTAAATATTTAAGCGGACTTTATCATTGACATTGGCATCTACACCCTCGAAAGTGTATTGCTTTCCATCCGCCAGGAAATTGTGCAAATCCGGATTCCTGTGGAAGGTGAGCCAGGCAGTTGCCGTGTCTGAGGGCACGGTCAACCTGAAATCATCTCCCAGACCACAGTTGTCTTCCATTTTCAAGGGTAAAGGCACTGTGAGCACCGTATCACAGCGGCTTGCAGACAGCGCCACAGATATATCTGCAGGACACAGAATGGCCGGTGGCACGGTATCGCGGATATGAATCACCTGACTACAGTTGATCTCATTATTACCACAATCGCTGGCAAACAGCTCAAGTGTATGTGCACCTTCTTTGAGTATAAGCCGGACAGAATCTGTCAGATCGTATTTTATTTTATCACCGTCATCCAGTCGGTAGGCATATTGCAGTGATGAATGTGCTTTGCGATACTCCAGTGTAGCATGGATCGATGATCCACCACAGATGTCATTGACGGTCTTGCTTCCTTCTCCGGGAGCGGTTTTAAAAGGGACAGCTTTTATTGAAATAAAATTATCCGCTTTATACAAATCAAACTGCACTTCACTCAGTTGAATGATAGTAATGGAGTTTCCACATTGTGTATCTGCTTTTTCGGTCTTGCCTAAAAAATCTCCGTTTTCACCATAAAGATTGAAATATTCAGTATCGCCTTCAGCGTCCATATTATTTAGCCGGACAGTAATTTTTCCGGTGGAATATTCCCCAAAATATTTACCCTGATTCACCGGACCGAAGGTAATCTGAACACTATCTACAGGTACATTGATATTTCCGGGTAGTGGAGAGCGCACAGCCACTGTGGTTTCCAGCACAGAATCAATGGCAGAATAGCTACAAGCATCATTGGCGGTAAGTAAAGGTAAAGTATAAACTGCACTGCACGCCGCTGAATCAGTAATGATGGTAGTATCCCCCGGACAATACATTAACACAGGCGCAATGGTGTCCGTGACTTGAAATGAAGCCTGGGATACCGTCGCATTTCCACAGAGGTCATAATAGACAAAATCCACAGGGATAGAAATCAGATTACCTCCCTGACAATGTATAATCGAATCCCATGCCGGATAAACTCCCGGAAATGTACCGGGGTCATTCGGATCATAACTGCCCGGGATAGCAGCAAATGAATTTACATCTGTACAGGCATCCGAAGCCTGTGAACCTCCCATATTACTGAGCCAGCTCGTAAACAATGAATCTGTGTCCGAATTGAAATCAGGGCAATCAATAGCTACATTGGTTGCGGGATTGATCAGCACAGGCGGAATCTGGTCCAGCATCCGTACCACAAGTGTATCCAGTGCCTGATTGCCACAGATATCCTGCACATCAATGCCATAAGTAAACAAAATCCCTTCAGTACACTGCAGACTATCATTCGTCTGAATCGTGTGGATAGCCAGTAATATAGAATCACTGCAATTATCAAGGATCAAACTTTTGATTATCCCCAGTAAAGCCAGCGAATCCATACAGGGTACAGTCAGTGAATCTGAAGCCAGAAACTCAGGTGCCAACGTGTCTCTGACCGAGATATGTTGGGTAAAAGTGGCTGTATTGGCACATAGATCAGTGGCAATATACTGACGATCTATATCATAGGTGTAGTGGGCACAATGATTAGGATCCGGATCAAAGCCGGATTGCTGATGAAATATTACGTTCGCTATACTGCAGCCATCATTAAAGTTTATTATACTGTCCGGTATTTCTTCGCCACAATCCAGGATCAGGTCACTGATGGTTTCCAGCGGTGCCGGTGCTGTAGTATCGACGATATGGATGATTTGTTCTGCCACCGTGGAGTTACCACATTTATCCGTAGCTGTCCAGCTCCGGGTGATATCATATTGATAATAGGCACATTGTCCCGGATCATTAGACTTAGTAGAGGTTTCTGTGAATACCGGATCGCCCTGCAGTGCACAATTATCAGAAAATATGGGTATATATACGGGTACCGTTTGCCCACAGGCGATAGTAGTATCGTTTGGTTCAC
>CAZGKN010000036.1:0-24091 GCA_964525915.1 uncultured Saprospiraceae bacterium
CAATTCCTGAGAATCTCACCGCACTAAAAATACTGGAAAGTTTCCGTAAAGAAAAACGGTATTTTGGAGTAGTAATTAATGAATTCGGCTCACTTGAAGGAATTATTACACTACATGACCTGACAGAAAATATCTTTGGATACTTACCAGATCTGGAAGAAGAAGAGGAAATTATGATTACATCCAGAGAAGACGGTAGTTACCTGATCGATGGTTCATGTCAGATTGATGAGTTAAGGGACACTATCATAATAGATGAATTTTTCAGTGAAGATCTGGACTATAGCACCATTGCCGGCTTTGCGCTTAATAAACTAGGTAAGATCCCTTCAGAAGGCGATTATTTTGAGGATAGTGGATTTCGTTTTGAAATCATAGATCTTGACAAAACAAAAATTGATAAAATTTTAGTTACTAAACTGGATAGTGAACCAAAAGAAGACGATGACTAATTTCAATTAGGATTATAATTGTCAGGGATATCTGCCAGGATTCCCATTATATCACTTTTATCCATCATCACCTGCTTCCATAATGAATGATGTGCACTTTTAAAAACATAATTCGGATCACCATAAGCTATAACCCAGGAACCATCCTCCAGTTCAGCTTCAAGTTGACCGGAAGACCAGCCACTGTAGCCTATATAAAATCGTATCTGAGATGGATTAATCAGGCCTGATTTAATCAGAAACTTTAGTTTTTGATAATCGCCACCCCAATAGACACCATTCAGAATATAATGACTACCCTCTAATAAATCACCTACTGTATGTAAATAATGAATTGTATCTGTAGCTACAGGTCCTCCAAAATATACATTTGACTCAAACTCAGGGAAACTAGCCAGTAAGTCACTTACATTTACATTCATTGGTTTATTTAAAATAAAACCTACACTGCCGGTATTATGAAGGTCAGTAATTAAAATTGCCGCTTTCTTAAAGTTACCATCAGACATAAATGGTTCTGCAAGTAAAATATCTCCTTTTTTAATTTTTTCTGCACCCATCGTAATTACATACTGGATGTTTCAATACTCCGGTTAATTTTACGTAATAATCCACGTAATACTGACCCGCTTCCACCGATTTCTATGGCAGCTGTCATTCCGTCACTTATCATTCGATTCATCGTTTGGGTCCACCTAACAGGCGAGGTAAGCTGACTAATCAACTTTTCTTTGATTGTTTCTAAATCTAAAGACGGACTTGCATCCACATTCTGGTAAACTGGGCAACGCAGTGCATTAAATTGAGTGTTATTTATTGCTTCGGCCAATTCTAATCTGGCTGGTTCCATCAATGGAGAATGAAATGCACCGCCCACTTGCAATACAATGGCCTTCATTGCACCAGCTTCTGTACAGGCGGCACAAGCCTTCTCTATACCCTCCACTGATCCTGAGATAACGAGTTGTCCGGGAGAGTTATAATTTGCAGGTACGACAATTTCTTCAATATTAGCACAAATAGATTCGATAACTTGGTCATCCAGGCCAATGATAGCTGCCATTGTCCCCGGCACTGCCTGGCAAGCTTTTTCCATAGCTTTTGCGCGAATAGATACCAACTTCAACCCATCCTCAAAAGATAGGGCACCCATACAGGTCAATGCAGAAAACTCTCCTAAGGAATGGCCTGCAGCCATTGAAACTTCATCTTTCCCTTCTGATATTTCATGTTTCACAAATGAATGAATGAAAATTGCTGGCTGAGTTATATCAGTTCGCTTTAGCTCATCTGCATTATCACCAAACATTATGTCCGAGATTCTAAATCCCAAAATATTATTGGCTTCTTCAAATATTTGTCTTGCTTTTGGTGAAGATTCATATAAATCTGCGCCCATACCCGTAAATTGAGCACCCTGTCCCGGAAATAAAAAAGCATTCATTTTACACTATTTCAAATTATGTGATGGTGCTAAGGTAAATAATCTAAGACATATAGACACTATTAGCTAAGTATTGTTTGGGACTGCCATTTTGTTCTGGAAAAGAACCAGACTACACCAACCAATTGTACCAACCAAAATATAATTTCTGTACTCCAGGCCATATTCAATGAACCTTTTAAAATATCAACCACCAGATAGATTGCAAACAAATAGCAGATAGCACTAAGAGTCTGAATTATCAACCCATACACAGTAGCACCAATTCCGGCAATACCATTCACATAAATTGAAATAGTGCAGTTCAACGCTATTATAATGCTTAATATCAATAAGGTAGGTTTTGCCTCGGTTAGGATATTCGATTCGGATGTTCCGATGAATGGATGCAATACATATTCAGGTAATAAAATAAACGGTATTGTGACTATCAGTGTAGTAATAAAACAGATTATACTAATCTTATGTATAGTTGGTAGAATTGATTGTATCTGATGTTGCCCTAATAAATTACTAACCAGTGTATTTGTAGCGCTACTGAATCCCCAGCATGGAATTGAAAGTATCAGATATACAATCCGCACAAGGTTTGAGATTGCCATTGCATGAACACCCATATCTTCGATTATTCCGAAAAATAGAAACCAGGAGCCGAGACTTACAAAATATTGTGCTACAATAGGTGTAGCTAAGAGCAACTGCTGTTTGACCAATTTCCAGTCAAAATCAGGATTTGAAAACATTTTAAAATGTTTCACCTCTTTGTCAAATACCATGTATATGAAGAACACAATTGCCGCAACTGCTTCTGAAATAGTGCTTGCTAATGCACTCCCTCCAATGCCCATAGCAGGTAAACCGAATTTTCCAAAAATCAGAGCATAGTTCAAAACTCCATTGAGTATCAGTAAGAAAACTGTTTCGTACATGATAAACTTAGTACGTGCGATACCGGTATAAAAAGCAATCAGAGTGACGACGGCATAACTAAAAAATATCCCATAGGATCGAAACTTAATAAACTCGAGGCTTGCATCGTAGATGTCCTTATTTTGAATAAATAAACTAAAAAACCAGGGACTGGCGAAGCGCATGAATAAGAACAAAACGACTGCCAGAATAGCTTCGAAGATACCCAGCGCCTGAAAATGTCTTCTTATCCCAATGTAATTCTGCTTTCCTGCCATATTTGCAATAAGAATCTGGCCACCTTTTGAAAACCCAAAGCCAATTGCATTCACCGCCAGATAAAAAACACCGACAAAGCCAATAGCTGCAAAATCTACTTCGCTCCATTGACTGAGAAATATGCTATCAAAAAGCTGTATGATGTTTTGTGCCGCACTCCCTATCATGATGGGAAATGCGATTGCTATTATTTGTCTTATAGTCGGAGTGAGTTTCATTCACATCTTGCTGTATAGGATCTGTAAATGTAAATTTATTTGATGATAATCCAGTAAATTAGTCAATATAACGCTGAGTAAAAAAATAGGGCAACCTACCGATTGCCCTATTATTATGAAGAACTATTCTATTACCTGATCAAGGTAATATCTCCTTTTACAATTTGAGTAGTACCATCGAATAACTCAACTTCCATCCAATACACATATACTGCAGGATTCATTTTACCACCCTTAAATGTACCATCCCATCCATAGTTCTGGTCATTAGGCTGGAAGTCTTTTGCTTCATACACTTTCTCTCCCCAGCGATCGTAAATTTGGAAACTGTTTATCTTCCTTATCTCTTTAGTATTCGTCGAGACAATTACCTTGTCATTATTGCCATCTCCATTCGGAGTAAAGACGTTAGGTACGAAGATATTGAAACCTTTTCTGACGATAATCCGCTTATCATCGGAGTCGATACAGCCATTCTTATCTTTTACCTCGACAGTATAAGTTGTAGTCTCATTTGGGAATACATTTATCTCAAAACAGTTTGTACAGTTAATAAAGTCGTAATCCGAAGAATAAGTAATCGATTCAACATTATTCCGAGGTATTGTAATGACAGGATCAATAAGTACTGTATCACCCAGTTTAATAATAGTATCATTCCCCAAGTCAACCTTCAGTAATTCAGGATTAGCAAATGTAGTAAACAAATCAATCCTGCATCCTGTAGCATCCACCATCGTAATTTGATAAGTGCCAGCACCCAAGTTATTCCAATTTGTCTGAGCCGTAGCTGAGCTACCATTAAATTCAAATAAGTATGGTGGATTTCCACCTACCACAGAGTCAATTTTAATAAATCCATTAGTAAAGTTGTGGCAAGATGGGCCTAAAGCAGTAATATCAACTCGCTCAGGGATACCTTCAGCCTTGACTTCGACTGTATCAGTACTTACGCAGCCACATACCTTATCTTTTACAGTAAGGACATAGATGCCCGGAAGTGTAATAGTGTTTACTAATTGATCAGGATTCGGAATTGGATTATTATTCTTAATATCCACCCAATGAATCTCAAAATCAGGGCCTGATGGGCCTGAGACGCCGATAGTAGTACTTTTATTCTGACATGTCAAAAACTTGGAATCACCAGCTTCAATCTGTGGTAGAGGACAAATATGCACCAATACATCAGCATCAGAACCCGGACAAGCACCATTCTTATTAAACCTGTAATTGAAGATATAGTCTCCTGCCTGCAGGTTTTTAATTCTTACTATACCTAGATTCGCATCGAAGGCGCTACCGGCATTGCCTGTGACGTCTGTCCAGATTCCACCTGAGTCTTCAGAATCAATATGTTCGAACAAATCAAGTATATCACTGGTATTCTGGCAATAGTTGAGTTCAGCAGTCGGATTACCCGCATACTTGTATTCACTGAGTTTTACCTGCACTTCATTATAGTATGGACATCCTACCGGAATACTATCATAAGTAAACCGCAGTGTATATACACCTTGACTGGCTTGATTAATGTTAAATACATTGTTTGTAATTGTCGCATATCCCGCACCAACAGGTGAGATTACTGACCATGAACCTTTTGCACCTACCGGAATGGGTAGTGTAAAATTAGCTGCATTATTACACAGTGAATCGATCTTTGGTAGTGCAGGTAAGTCAGGACAATCACATACATCAGTTACTTCAATTGTAATTGTCTGTGGTATATTTTGGCATGGGGCAACTGCTCCATTTGGTGTAAACGTAAATACATAAGTACCTTTTGCTACTCCATTAAAACTCCATATACCACCACCTAAGTCAACTGCGCCAGAAGTTCCGGGATCCCAGGTACCACTAACTGTAGCTGATATCCAGATATCACCACTATTGAAATCCAATTCATCAGAGCCTTTATTAGAAGGGTCTGAATTACACACCGTTGCACGATTCTGTAATTGATAATCCACTTTCGCTTTCACATCAATGGTTACAGTAAGCGTACTGTCACAATCAGGTGGAACATTATCATTGACCTCAAAAGTAAATGTATATATACCTGCTGTCTTGCCCGTTGCATTGAATATACCACCTGGGACAGGAGTGCTTGCCGGTCCATTAGGATCTTGTGTTATTGTCCAGCTTCCCGGAAGACTGGAGCTAATCATAGTTCCTAAATCTTTAGTTCCCGAATCATTACATAACACTTCACTGCCCTGTAAAATATTCAAGTCCGGACAATCACATTCTTCTGTAACAATAACTAATACAGTCTCAGTGGCATTTTGACATGGTGCTACTGCATTATTAGTGGTATAAGTAAAGTGATAAGTTCCGGGAGGAACGCCGCTGAAATCATAGATAGTACCACCCACCAAAGTACCAACTCCATCATCATTAGTCCAGGTACCCGGAGGTACTGAATTTCCACCAAAGAATTTTGTAAGATCCAATTGTGTTTTCGCAGGTGTAGGAGATGAATTACATACTTTTAATTGATCCAATAAATCAATTATTACCTGATCACTTACTGTAAGAGTTACAGTCAAAATACTATCACAATCAGACGGAACAGTATCATTCACTTCAAAACGGAAGGTATATGTACCCGGCGTTTTACCTGTGGCATCAAATATACCGGCAAACGGTGTGTTTACCGGACCATTAGGATCTGAAACAAAGGTCCAACTTCCCGGTTTATCGGAACTGACCATTGTATTCAAATCTTTTGTACCGCCACTATTGCAAAGTTTTGAATCAGGCTCTAAAACTGCGAGCGTAGGACAATTACAGGCTTCAGTTACATTGACAATAACCGTTTGTGTATCATTAGGACAAGGGGCAACTGCATTATTAGTGATGTAAGTGAATTTATATTGCCCGACCGGTACATTTCTGAAATTGATTGTATCATTGGTTAGTACAACACCCACATTAGATTCATTTATCCAACTGCCCGGAATTACATTGCCAATAAAGAATTTCTTCATATCAAGCTTGGTCTTGAAATCAGTAGGGGAGGAATTACAGATGCTCAACTGTGGTGTCATATTCAGCTTCACTTCTTCACTTACCTTGATTGAAATCTCATGATACTTCGGACACAAAGGCTCACTTGGTGCCGGAACCAAAGTATATCTGACTATATAGGTTCCACCAGCATTACCGGTCGCATCAAAAATATTCCCACTCAATACTGACAGATCCGGTCCGGAAGTCAATGACCAAATACCAGGTTCCGTATCAATTATCAAGGTATTCAAATCTAGTGTCGCTGATGAATTACACATATCACCGGCAGTATTAAAGTCCAATTTAGGACAGGCACAATCGTCATTTACAGTTATCTGAACTTGCCCTGTAAAGTCCTGGCATGGTGGCAATGCAGTAATAGTATATTCAAAAGTAGCCACAGTCCCGGCAGGTACCCCGGTGAAATCCCATACACTTCCGGCTGTATTCACTGCTCCGCTTAATGGTGGAACTTCTGACCAGAAGCCCGTAATATCACCACCAGTGAGGTAAGTAGATAAATCAACCAAAGGCCTGTTAGGATCAATCTGACCATCATTACAAACAGATCCTGTAGGTATTAAAGTAGCATCAGGTTGATGATTAATTGTTATTTGTGCTGTCGTAGTACCGGTACAGCCACTTTCAGTAACTGTATATGTCACATCATAGACACCGGGAAGGATATTACCAAGGTCTATGGTACCATATTGATCAACTATTGTTCCACTCCAGGTACCATTTAAAGGAAGACCTGTAAGAATCGGATCCGGTGAGTCTGTCTCACAATACTCATACGGAGGCAAAACCTGTGGTGCAGGAACCGGATTAATGGTTATCAGCATCGTATCAGTCTTATTACAATCCGGTGTTCCGACTGTATAACTAATTTCATACTGTCCTGGGCCTCCTAACGAATAAGGAATAAATACTCCTGACCCACTGACTCCCGGACCGGAGAAAGTACCTCCGGCAGGTGTTGCAGTCAACTGATAGTTATTCACGTCATCAGCACAATACGGCCCTGCAGGTGTGATATAAGGATCATCAATATGTATGGAAGAGACAACAAAACTGTCTTTGCCAATACATCCATGTGGATCAGTATAGGTTGCATAAATAGTATATTGGATACTTGGATCCATTACATTGGTATTCAATAATCCGGTAGGCGATACCACACCAGAGGGTACACTTGAAAAGACTGTTCCATCCTGAGCTGAAGGACTGGATTCAAGTTGAAGTGTTGTTCCTTCACACAGATTCCCGGTAGGTTTATTGAGTATAGTTACTGGAGGATCTGCATACAAGATAAGTGGAGCCGTTCCAACTCCAGTACAACCAATTGCATCAGTTACTTTAACAGTGATTGTATATGTACCTGCAACAGTACCTAAGATTGGTATTGTTTTTCCTGTCTGATCTCCCCATGGTGTTCGCCATAAATAGTCAATTGGATTATTTGTAGCATTTGAGTTAGCTGTCATTGTCTTGCCATCTAACTGTGAGAGGCAATACTCTAGTGGTTTCGGATCAATCTGAACATCAATCTGAGCATTTACTGTTACTTTTACCTGATCTGTTCCTGTACAGCCACTACCGTCTGTAACTGTTAGGGTAAATATTGTCGTGATACTGGGCGTAACATCTATTGTCTCAGTTGTCTGACCGTTTGACCAATTATAGGTATAAGGACCGCCATCACCTCCAGAACCTGTTGGATTTCCGCCTAAAGTAACTGTCGCACCAGGACATGAAGTTTTATCCGGACCGCCATCAGCGATAACCGCTGGTAATACTGTGACAAATAAATCCACCGGATCGCTTTCACAGCCATCGCTACCAATAGCAATGATCGTATAATGTACCACTTGTGCAGTAGTAGAAGGATTATGTAAAGTCTGAGAGAAGGTAGTACCAGAACCATTCGTAGCACCAGTAACTCCATTAGTCTCAACCACCGTCCATTCGATTGTTGCATTTGGAGGATCCAGAGTTATGTTTGCAAAGAATGGAACATCACTACAGGTAGTTCCGTCTTCTACAGTAATTGTCGGTGGAATGCAACATTTAATTGCAAGTTTTAAAAACTTCAATGTGTGTCCATTACAAGCTGAGGATTGCCATCCGCCGGTCTGGCCATCTGCAAATGCAGTGATCCCGACTCTATACTTATCCAGGCAAGCTGTATTCGTACAAGCATCACAAGGAATTTTAAGTGAAAATTTTACAGTAAATGGGCCTGGAGCATTATCACCCCAGGAAAGATTGGGGACTGAGCTGGAACAAGTACCGGAATATGAAACACCAATCCAGCCAGCAGGCATCTCTGTGCCTCCCCAGGAACAATTGCCTTCACCATAAAATGCCTGACATCCTGATGTACCAATAATACATAATTTACCTGTACCCGGATCGATACCTACCTGTCCATTAGAGTTATCTAGCGGTTTCCAATGCACTGTACCAGCTGGATACCAGTCCCAGCTAGCATTACCTGTCGGGCGGGTAGAAGGAGTAGGCTCATCACCTTGTGTATAATCAAAACAATCATCAATCACAGGGAACATACTGTGGATCCATTGCGCTCCTAATTTGATAAAGTTCGTCTTATACTCAAAACCAATTTCTTCACACGGTTTATAAGGTCCATCAGTAGGCGAACCTAAACTCGTACTAACAACTTTAAATGTTTGTTCAGTTATACATGGATCAGTTATCTTGATTAATGTTACACAAAACTCAAAATCACCCGTAGCACCATTGGCATCGGTAATTGCTATGTAATAGGTCGTATTTGGCAATACATTCATTTCGACAGGATTACATGCTATCATGGTATTGCAATCCGACATCACCGCAAAGACCGGATTTGTAAGGTCAGTACTGGTCAGATCGAAAATCGCGAGATTGGCCTGATTATTTGTCGTCGTAAACGAGAACCAGGCCGTGGGATTAGTCATGTTTGCACAGGGCCCACTACCTCCGAAATTCGGTCCATCCGGCATGCCTGTATTACATCCATCCACGCATACTGTCTCTGCCAGGTTAGGCACATCAATATTCTGAGCTGTCGCACAGTCCCCATTAGGAGCGCACTGTGGTGGCTTTTCTACTTCATGGATACAAAAATTAAAATCTCCGGCATCCACATGTGAAGTACTGATCATGATATACACTTCTTCACCTTCGGGCATGTCTTCAAAGGTCACTGTATCTACTATTGGCCCACAATAATAGCTATTGTTAGACGCTAAAAAAGCCTGCCCATTACAACCATTCGGAAATTGCAGAATAGCAATTCCTACATTCCCAGTTATATCCTGTGAGGTAAGTGCTACTTGTAATTTGTCTGTATTGTTACCAAGAGTTACTTTATAAAAAACAGTTTGTTCAAAAACTGTGTTGCCGCAATTTGGTGTGACGTAGTCAGACGAAGCGCCAACAGTAGTACCAGTGGCACAACCTTCATTAGCTACAGATTCAGCATTACAGGGACTGTCATTCGGTGGAGGAGGAGGGTTATCTACACAAAGTGTAATATTCCCTTCCAGATCAGCATCATTTGACACTACAATATAATACGTGAAACCAACTTGTAGGTTTGTCGCAGTCATAGTCCCATCATTCGAACAAGCAACTTCTCTGGCGTCTGTAAATGTACAAGGATTAGCAAACTGTATGATCGAAAAACTTACACCTGTCTGATTAATAGTAACATCAGCTACTGAACCCTGTGCGGTAAATGTAAACCACATATTGGGATTAGTGATATCAGGTGCACAACTGGGATTGGCCAAATCATAAGCCAGACTATCTATCGAATAATCATTACAAGAGCCATCAAGCTGTGTAATATTTATAGCCTGATAACAACTATCATTTGGGGCCTGAGCATATAACTCAGTATTGAAGAAGTAACATATAAAAATTAGAAATCCAATTAGTAAACTGTTTTTCATCATAGAAATGCTTTATGTATGGAATATAAGGTAAAAGTAAGAATATACAAGAATGTAGCAAAGAATCTATACTTTTATTTGTTGAAATAGACGTTTCATTTGTAAATTTTACTTTTTACTTTCAAATCTTATAATTTTATTTGGAAACAAGTTGAATTTCTGAATGATGTAAAATTCAGAATTTTACTAATTTTGGGTATCAATCAAATGATTATGAGACAAATTTTCTTTCTAAGTCTTTTATTCTTTCTTATTACTGGGAGCTCAATAGTTCAAGGTCAAGACCGTGCTAATAAAAGTAAATCAAAATTCACAAATAATCTTTGGTTTGGAGCAAGTGCTGGTTTGGATCTAAGAAATTATACCAACCCCAGTTATTTTACTATTGCCTTATTTCCTATGGTGGGCTATAAAATCACACCGAATATTTCAGCAGGCCCTCGAATCGGTATTGGGTTACAGAGTTTAAAATATCGGCTTTCCTCCAGCCAAATTGCAAAAACAACACTATTTTATGTATCGGAGGCAGCATTTGCAAGATTTAAATTTTTTAACATGTTTTTTATCCATGGTGAATTTGAAATAGCACAATCTCAAAATGCGACTTTTGACCAAATAACTTTAAAAGCAAATAAATTCTGGGAACAAGAGAATAATGCATATGGTGGCGTAGGATATTATTCCAGTGGTGGTAATTTTGGTTCAGAAATTTATATTTTGTATAATTTCCTGGAAGACTCCAACACAACAAATTTCCCTATTCAGTTTAGAGCCGGTCTTACATACAATTTTTGATGGATAAGGAAATATTTTTATCGGATTGCACGAAACTACTACCGGAATTAATTTCTATCCGGAGGCATTTACACAAATTTCCGGAGTTATCCTTTCAAGAGGTCGATACCGGCAATTTTTTAAAGAAAAAATTAGATGAATGCGGTATAGATTATGTTTCAGGTTTTGCAGGAAATGGAATTGTCGCGACTATCGAATGTAATACACCCAACGGTAAATATCTCTACCTGAGAGCTGACATGGATGCACTTCCGATTACTGAAGTAGCTGACAGACCGCACCGCTCTGCTAATGAAGGAGTCATGCACGCATGTGGACATGATGCACATATGACTTGTCTGTTAGGCGCCATTCAATTGATATCAAAACATAAAGCACAATTAAAACACTCTGTAAAATTTATTTTTCAGCCAGGCGAAGAGAAACTTCCCGGTGGCGCCAAATTGATGATTGAGCAAGGAGCAGTAAAACCGGATGAAGCTTTAGGAATTATTGCCCTCCATGTTTTTCCGGAATTAGAAACCGGTAAATTAGGTTTCCACGCAGGTCCATATATGGCTTCAGGTGACGAATTGTATATTGAAATAACAGGAAAAGGTGGTCATGCAGCTACACCACATCTATGTGTAGATCCAATCATAGTCAGCGCTGCTGTCATTCAGCGAATACAGGAATTTATAAGCAGAAATAAAAATCCTCTGACAAATTCAGTTTTAACTATTGGCAAGATCAATTCTGTTGGCGGAGCGACAAATGTTATTCCAGACCGGGTAAAACTTGAGGGAACATTTAGAAGTCTCGATGAGCACTGGCGCAATTATGTATTAACGCAGCTTCCAATTTCTTTGCAATCAATTGCAGAGGCTCATGGTGCAGAAATTGATGTGCGGTTCGAAAAAGGATATCCGGTATTAATAAATGACATAGACTTGACTCAAAAAATAGAAAAACTAAGCAATGACTTACTCGGTCAGGAGAATATTATAACTTTGGATAAGCGAATGACAGCTGAAGATTTTGCCTGGTATGCTCAGGTAATTCCTGCTTGTTTTTTCCGATTAGGCACGGGTAATATTCAGACTGGGATTACTTCTTCTGTTCATACACCTGCATTTGACATTGATGAAAGGAGTCTGAGTATCGGCGCAGGGGCACTGGCCTGGGCTGCATTGAATTTTACTTCGTAATTACAATTACATCTAAGGACTTATCGAGAATGTGATTTATGATCACACAAGTTCCATTTTCCCGCCCCGACAAACGTATATATGCTTCATGAATTCCGATTGCGGAAGATACAGGCAATTCGTCCAAACCTTCTTTAAATAAAATCGGATTATCTATATGAAATGCAGACAGTATAGGCTGGTATATAGATTCAAACTCATACGCATTATTGCTTCCTATCAAAAATTCTAATTGACTATGATTGTCTATATTCTTCTTGATATATGAAACGATTTCTGAATATTGATCAAATGAAAATGAATTCCAACATTGAATTTTGATTCCTGCCTCACGATCGAAATTTAATAGTAAAAAACAAATTCCTGAACCCCAATTTATTGGATTTATATTATCAGATCCTGAACTTTCACGAAACCCGCCTATGTCATAAATAACATCATCAAAATCAGTTTTCTCATCAAAAAATCCTACTAACACATTATTTGTAACTCCATCTAAAGACTGTTGGAATGCATCATCGAGTACATTTATGACCGTATAATTAAAGTTGACATGCGTAGCGCTGTAGCCATTACAATCCGTTTTGATTGATATCAATCCATTTATTGTATTATGTGTTGATTGAATAAACAGACTGGGATTGAGTGCAGATTCATTATATTTATCAATATCATCCAGAAACAATTCAATATTGCGGACACTTCCTTTCCCACTTCCAGTAATTATAGCGTCCGGACATCCGATTTCGACTGATTGCAAGCATTTCAGCCCACAATACAAAGCATACTTTACTGTAGTGCTAAATCGCCTTACCTCATTCTTTGTCAATATCTCTGTGATCTCGGGAAGATTAAACTGAGTACCATTTTCACTACTAAAAAATCCGATTACACTACTGATATTCAACCTTATGCCTTTGAGATTATAATTGAAGTATTGTTTCCGCCAAAGCCAAATGAATTGACCATTATGTGCTTTAAATCCACCTTTGTATTTTCTAAAACTGGAATCATCCCGTGATCAGGATCCGGATTGTTGAATCCCTGATTCCCCCAAATGATATTTTCCTGAATTCCAATAATACTGAAAATTAAGTTTAATGCTCCACTGGCAGCCAAAGTATGCCCTGTCAGTCCTTTTGTGCTGGAAAACACCGCTTTTTCACCAAATAAAGACCTGATTGCATTCCCTTCAGCAATATCATTATCCGTTGTCGCAGTGCCATGAGCATGGATATGATCAATTTCGCTTGTAGAAAGTCCGGCCCGTGCTAAGGCTCTTTCCATTGATTTAAGCGCCCCAGTACCCCGCGGATCAGAGCCTGTCATGTGGTATGATTCATTAGCATTTCCGCCGCCGCTTATTGTTGCGATTTTCTTCAATCCTAAGTGATCCGCTATATCGGATTTGCACAATAACAGATAAGCTGCTGCTTCCCCGAGATTTAAACCTGATCTATCCCTGTCAAAGGGTTTGCAAGGCTCAGCAGACATGTTCTTTAGGGAATTGAATCCATTCATAGTAAACCGGCTGAGTGAATCTACCCCACCACATATCGCAAAATCTATTTGGCCGCTCCGAATCTTATTAACAGCCAGAAGTATAGCATTACTTGCGGATGAACATGCAGTACTAATCGTAAAATTATAGGGAGCGAAATTGAATTTTTCTATCAAATATCGGTTGATCGAGCCGCAATCTGCCATATTTGCAAGAAAGACAGAGGGTTGAGTCTGATTCTTTGAAAATGCGCTGTACTCTTGTTCTGTCCGGGTAACTCCAGCCGTAGTAGTTCCAGAGAAAATTGATATTTTACTTTTAGGTATTGAAATTTGAGTTATTAACTCTTCAATGGCTATTGCAGCTAAATACAAAGCTCTGTAATAATCCTTATCAGCGAATAATCGGGTTTTGTTTTGTAAGTCCTGAGTAGAGTAGGGCACTTCTCCGGTGTAAAATTGATTCTGGAATACAGAATCCAGATATTGCATTGGTCTGAGTCCGGATTTACTTTGTTTCAATGATAACCTGTTTTCTTCTACCCCTATACCGAGCGAAGAAATCACTCCCATTCCTACTATACAAATTTCAGTACCCAATAATTGAAATTACTATACTTTCCGATTAGCCTCTATGTAATCCGCCATCGTTCTCACACTTTGTAGTATTTTCCGGCCTTCACGCGGATCATTGATTTTAATTCCATAATTCCGCTCCAGTAAAACCATTAATTCAAGAGAGTCAATACTGTCAAGTCCTAAGCCATCACCAAACAATGGTGCATCAGTATCAATATCATCAACAGAGAAATCTTGTAGATTAAGACTTTCTATTATTTCTCCTTTTAACTTTGTTATTAAATCCTCCATAGATATTTATCTTAATAGTATATAGTGTGGGATATTTAAGACAAATGTAAAAAAATATACAGATGGTGCGTAATGTTCATGATTTTTCAGTTCTATTGACCGATTTAAAACAAAAATATGGCGATCGGGAAGCGAGCAATCTGATTCGTACGCTGGAACTTGATTGTTTTAATGGACTATCAATCAATGATTTATCCTCAACTCAGATTATAGACCTGACTGACCATTTACTTAGGTTAATTGATGATGAACCTATTCAGTATATTACTGGTAAGGCCTGGTTTTATGGGCTTCCTTTCAAGGTGAGTACTGACGTATTAATCCCCCGGCCTGAGACCGAAGAACTAACTGAGCTCATATTAATTGACAATCCTACATCCGATCATAAATCTGTGCTGGATATTGGAACTGGTTCAGGAATTATCCCTGTTATTTTAGCAATGAAAAGACCTTTATGGTCCATATCTGCACTTGATATCAGTGAAGCAGCACTTAGTATTGCGAGCCTGAATGCATCTAATCACCGTGTAAATATTCAATTTATTCAAACTGACATTCTGAAGAATGCCTGTCAAGTAAAACCAAAAAGTATCGATATTTTAGTTAGCAACCCGCCTTATATTATTTCGCAGGAAAAAGACAAAATGTCCTCTTCCACTTTGAAGTATGAACCGCATATTGCCTTATTTACAGGCGATGATGATCCATTCCAATTTTACAGGGCAATTTTTAATAAAAGTAAAGACTTAGTAGCTGCCAATGGATGTATTTATCTCGAATGCAATGAATATCACATCATTGAACTTTGTTCAATTGCTGCTAACTATGACTTACCTGATGCGCAGATAATTAAAGACCTATCAGGTAAAGACAGGTTTTTAAAAATACAATTTTAGTAAATAATCAAATTTCCATTTAAATCTCTGCCTGTAATCCTGATTCGGTAGAAATAAGCTCCGGGTTTCAAACCACGTTCCCGGGCATGATAGGTAAGTGTATATTCGCCACTACTTTTCTGCATTGGACGCTGAGCTATAAATGCTTTTCCATCAGCACTAATGATTTCAATCATCACCAGTGAATTAACCGGAAGCGAATAATTGATATAAATATTTCCATCATGATAGACTGCACTGTGACGATATGGATTCACAGTTTCTGGTCTCGCAACTGATGAAGTTTCTATACAGTCAAATCCAAGATCTAAAGGAGCTCCATGATCACCTAATAACACACGGTCATCACCCGGATCAGGCAAACAAAGCCATTCCGTCAATAAAGTTGAATAGACTCGTCTGAAATCTGTAGTGAATATCAGGTTCTCGTAGTCATCCAATTCTGCCAAACTAGGATATTCACCAACTGTACCATTCCCTTTTAATCCTTTGCCAAATGCCAGCATTACATTGGCACTACCATGGTCAGTACCAGGGCCATCATTTTCATGTGCACGACGTCCGAACTCAGAGAAGGTTATAGTGAGAACCTTATCTTCATATTCAGATCCTTCAAAATCTTTATAAAAGTCAGAAATGCCTTTACTGAATGTCCTTAATAAATCAGGATGATCTGTCAACTGATTGGCATGTGTGTCAAAACCATCTAATTCTATCACATATATCTTAGTCTTTAACCCTCCTTTGATTAGCCGGACAATAGACTTAAGCGACTCAGAAAATTGATTATCATCGTATTGGATGGTTGTTTCGGGGCCTGCCTTATACGATGTGGTAATTCGATCAACAAAAATATAGGTATTGTTTGTAAGAATTCTGATATATTTCAACTGATCGCCAAAATAACAATCTGGAATATTATTGATATCATGGACGGTGCCATTTGCCACTATATCCAATAACTGATCGGCAGAAAAAGCTTCGAATCCGACTTTTGAGTTATTTTCCCCGGTAAAAAGCAAACTACTGGCTCCACCAATTTGAATTGCAGGTGGGTCAGTTGGTGGATGTAAGGTATAATCCGGATAAATTTCTTCACCATATCGGGCTATCCATCCACTATCAACAATAGTTTCAGAGTCCGATGCACTCGCCCAGATATCTGCGGAGCGGAAATGGCTATAGTTCTGTTCCGGATATCCAACCCCGTTAATAACTTTCATCATTCCGTCATCCCACAATGGCTTCAAAAGCTCCATATCCGGGCTCATTGCATGTTTATCATCCAACTGTATCATTGCATTGTCCCGGTAACCTAATTGTGGACGTAAATTGTGGTATTCCGTCAGATAATTTAGTGGAATTATCGTATTTATTCCGTCATTTCCACCTTTCAGACGAACCAGTATTAGCACCCTGTCAGCTAATTCCAAATTTGGTGGCAAGAACCATTTGGAAAATGAAGATGTCCGCACTGGTAACTTACCCATCATGAATCCCATACCACCGGCTAAGCCAAAGGACTTGATAAAACGCCTGCGACTGAACTCTATATGATCTTGTTCATGAAAAATACCATCTGATAATTTTATACCTCTCTTTTTCATTTTTCTTCTTATTTATCTGTTGGGGATTAAGCTAAATTAATATCCGGACTCATTTTAAATTCTTCCATCATCAGGTAGAATTGCCATTGTACATTGTCCCAATCAAGATTCCACAAACCTTGCTCGAAATAATTTTCGGGTATATCACCTTTGAATTTGATCAGCATCTTGTCATAATCACTTTGGGTATATAGCCCCTCCACTAAGAAATAATCTACTAACGTCTTTGTCACGAACTCTACATCATTTGAATTGCCAGTTACATCTTTCATAAAGCTAATTACTGCAAATGCTTTCTTATCACATAAATAACCAAACAACCAGCCGCTATACAGCCAACGGACTAATAGACTACCGGAATCAATCCAGGCCTTATCTCCAGGCCAACCCGATACATCCACCGGATCGAAAAGCGTTTGTCCCAATGATGAACAATACCATACAAATCCATTCCGAATTTCTTCATTATCCAATCGTGCATTGAAAAGGTTAAAGAAAGTACCAAAGTATTCGAATGGGCTTTTAATCTTATTATTCAGTGCTTTTTCATTAAAAAAATGTTCCGAACAAAGTAACTGTTTCAAGACAGGTAGCAACTCAAAGTTAGAATTCTGGAAGGTCTGTGCCATTTCATTGACTATGTCTTCATTCACATCATAACTGACTAAAAATTTGTACAACTGTTTGCATATAACGTGTGCTATTTGATCACCACGCTTGTCAAACAATAAGTCTATGACCCCGTCATAGTCATAGTTTCCTGTTTCTCCAAAGATGGTCTTTGGGTCTGAATCATGAAACTGTGGGAAATATTCAATTTTCTCCCATTGGAAAATATACTTATTGTAACCAGTAACTGCTCTGGCGCTTTCCCGACTCTCAGTCTCACTATCTCCATTATCAAGGCCCATAGTAAATAGCTCCATCAACTCGCGGGCATAATTCTCATTGGGTTCAAATTTTGTATTCTCTACACCATTCAGAAAAACCAACATAGCATTACACAGGCCAACTTCCCGGGTAAATTCTTTGAAATTACCAAGGGCATGTTTTTGCAATATGCGTTGATAATCATAAAGCCAGGTACAAATACCATAAGATTCAAACTTTGCTACAAAATGATTACTCCAAAATAGCACCATTTTTTCCCGGAGCGGGTCATCGAGCATACTATTGATCCAGTCCCCTACAAAAGCATAAGAAAATTCATAGGATTGACCGTAGGGATCTTCCTGATCAAATTCAGGTAAAATCCAGTCAGCCCAATAAGGCTTATCCATCAATGGTTTTGAATAAGAATTATCCAACCAGTCACTAATCATTTGCCCAGGCTGGGCTTGAAGCGCCAAATCAATCTGCGTTTTGTTTGCGCCGAAGCCAATAGCATTGTAAAAGTGTCTGATTTTTACCTCATTCCAGGGATCACCGGCACTGGGAATATAAGGGCTAAGGGTAGCGGCATTACATGAAGCCATGGTATAGTCTTTTAAAATTTCTAATATTTAGTTAAATGTAATATTTTATACATATAGGAATACTAATGATTATCGATTTATTTTACAATTTTATAAAATAGTAGTTTTCCGCTATACGATAAAGATTGTATTGTCCATGTATTATTTAAAATTATTTTAACATCTGATCAGCAACAAAAGCTTCGTTTTTAACATTTTAAGTTCAAAATTATTAAAATGAAGATTTTATCGAACTATGTTTTATTTCTGGCAATTTTGTTTTCAGCAGGAGCAGTAAATGGGCAATCCAAATACTTCACCCGAGGTGCGCAGATTAGTTTTCTCTCTCAGGCTCCTATGGAAACAATCGAAGGTGTCTCTAATACAGTCAACTCTGCCATCTTACCTTCCGATGGAAGAATAGAATTCGCAGTATTAATCAAGTCATTTAATTTCGAAAAGAAATTAATGCAGGAACATTTCAATGAAAATTATTTAGAATCAGATAAATATCCAAAAGCAACATTTAAAGGCACACTTACCAATCTGAATAAAATCAATTTTTCTAAAGAAGGTACATATCCGGCTACTGTTTCCGGTAATTTGACAATACATGGCATTACTAAGCCAATTACCACCAATGGCACGATAACAGTTAAAAATAAGACTTTGTTAGTAAACTGTAGTTTTAATGTTTTACTAAGTGATTACAAAATTGAAATCCCTTCATTAGTTAAAGATAAGGTCAATAATAAAGTGGCGATAACTGTAAAAGGAAATTATTCAGCACTTTAGCAAAAATTAGAACGATCTTCATACCTTGGCAAAAAATTCAACAGGTATGAATGTAAGACAGCTCTTATTTTTTTCGCTGATCACTTTAAACATTACTAATTACATTTCAGCACAATCTACTGAAGATACGACCTCTTTATTAGAGCCTGTTCCAGATTCCGAAAAGCCAATAGATTATACTACGGCCAGCTTTAAAACGGACAGAATAATCAATCTACACAGTCTGGAGTCCACTGCACCAGGTGTTTTGGATTTTAAAATTTCACATCGTTTTGGCTCTGTAAAAGATGGCCTTTATGATATGTTTGGTCTGGATGAAGCGCAGATGCGACTTGGGTTTGATCTGGGATTAACAGACAGGCTGGCCATTGGTGTCGGGCGAAGTAATTATCTTAAAGTCTATGATGGATATGTAAAGTACAAAGTGCTACGTCAGCGTGATGATGGAAAGATGCCAATTACAGCTTCTATAGTAGCCGCAATGGGTATTTCAACTGTAAAATTAGTGGATCCAAAGTTAGACTTTAACTCCCGGCTATATTACTGTTATCAATTATTACTTGGCCGCAAATTTTCGGAAGGTTTTACCTTTGAATTAGCACCTACCTTGCTGCATAGAAATTACGTTACTACTGCTGATCAGACGAATGATGTTATTGCGATAGGTGCCGGAATTCGTCAGAAGATTTCCAGACGAGTTTCCTTAAATCTTGAATACATTTATGTGCTTCCAAACCAATTAGGAGATGGTTTCAAAAATGCAGCTTCCATCGGTTTTGATATCGAGACAGGTGGACATGTCTTCCAGTTACATTTCAGTAATTCTCAAGGAATGAATGAGAAAGGTTTTATTACAGAGACCACCGATGATTGGAAGAATTTTGAAGTTCACTTTGGGTTTAATATCTCCAGAGTTTTTACTTTATGGGGCAAACAATGGTAAGCTAAAATCACACAATTTAGTTTAAACGTCTTTAGATCTGGGAGTAAGAATTCAGTATTATAGTAATTGAACTATGCTTACTTAGATTTTTTATTTGTCGAATTCTGAAAAAGGACAAATTTTATAATTCTATCCTTTGAAGAAATTTTATTTCTGTATAAAATCAAAATATAATTTATTTTAATATATTCGCGGGTTATTTAAAATACCAATGAAAGTAGCCATTCTTAAAGAAAAATTTCCTGAAACCAGAATCGCCTTTTTACCAGAAAACATCACAAGCCTTAAAAAACTGAATTGCGAATTACTTGTAGAAAGTGGTGCCGGTGAGAGCGCAGCTGTTTCCGACCAGGATTACACTGATGCCGGAGCTATTGTTTCTGACAGAGCTTCAGTCATCAGCCAGGCTGAAATATTAGTATCAATAAACCCACCTTCATTTGATGAGGTCAAGAGTTCAGGCATTAAAGTGTTTATTGGTATGTTTTTTCCATTAAATGATCCTCAGTTATTAATAGATTATACACAGTCAAGCGTACCCATATTCAGTATGGATATGCTACCAAGAACTACCAGAGCGCAAGCAATGGATATTCTAAGTAGTCAGGCAAATATTGCCGGATACAAAGCAGTGCTGACCGCTGCAAATGTTTATCCTAGATACTTTCCAATGTTTATGACGGCAGCAGGTACTATCAAACCTGCAAAAGTCTTAATCCTTGGCGCAGGTGTAGCAGGGTTACAGGCCATCGCGACTGCCAGACGGCTAGGTGCAGTAGTGGAAGTCTTTGATACCAGACCTGCTGTAAAAGAGGAAGTAATGAGTCTGGGAGCTAAGTTTATAGAAGTAGATGGAGCTGCTGATGCAAGTAAAGCGGGTGGATATGCAGTAGAACAAAGTGAAGATTATAAGATCAAGCAACAGGAAAGAATCAATGAAAGCGCAGCGAAAGCAGACATTATCATTACTACTGCACAAATTCCTGGAAGGAAAGCACCGATTCTGATCAATGATGTGATGTTGAAGTCAATGAAAAAAGGTTCAGTAATCATTGACCTTGCCTCATCTACCGGTGGTAATACCACTGAAACAAAAGATAATGAAACCGTAGTTTATAATGGTGTTTCGATTGTAGGGAACAGCAATCTTGCAGCTACTATGCCATCAGATGCCAGTAAATTGTACGGAAAAAACATACTCAATTTTCTAGCCCTCATTGTAAATGCTGAAGGAAACTTCTACCTCAATTTAGATGATGATTTAGTTCAGGGGACTTGTGTTGCCAATGAAGGCAAAATCACAAATGAACGAATTCAGTCAATCATTCAAAAAAATTAATAATCATGTCTGAGTTTTTAACATTCGTAAGTACACATCAACAGATGTTTTACATTGTAATACTGATGATTTTTGTTGGTGTAGAAGTTATTGGAAGGGTTCCCAGTGTATTGCACACTCCATTGATGAGTGGAGCAAATGCAATTCATGGTGTCGTAATCATTGGTGCTATCATCGTAATGGGGAAGGCAGAACCCGGTAATACTGTGGCACTTATACTGGGATTCATTGCAGTTTTCCTGGGTACATTAAATGTGGTAGGTGGATTTGTCGTCACTGACCGGATGCTGGAAATGTTTAAATCAAAAAAGAAAAATTAAGCTAAGACTATACAACCCATGGAACAACAAATATTGACGATTATATACATATTAGCATCCGTTTCATTCATTTTTGGTTTGAAAATGCTATCCCATCCTGCTAGTGCCAGAAAAGGAAACCTGATTGCTGCAGCGGGTATGACGCTGGCTATTTTTGGAACAATATTTCTATACAGAAATGAAGCCGGTGAAAAACTACATAACTATGGCTGGATTTTTAGTGGGATTATTTTAGGCTCGATTGTCGGTACACTTGTCGCTAAAAAAGTGAAGATGACAGCCATGCCCGAAATGGTAAGTATGTTCAATGGAATGGGTGGCGCCTGTGCTGCTTTGATTTCAATGATAGAGTATGGGCATTATAGTCATTTGCTCGAGACAGATACGCTCCTTGCAGTCAGTGATTACAGAATGACAATTTTGATCATCGTATTGGGGCTGATCATTGGTTCAGTATCATTTGCCGGAAGTATGATCGCCTGGGGTAAGCTCAACGGCACTGTCGGTGATTTCAGTTTTAAAGGGCAGAGCATAATCAATATCCTTTTTCTTATAGCTATTTTGTGCATGGGTGCTTACATCATCAGTAATCCTACCCATCCCTTCATGATTTATGTATTATTTGCACTGGCTTTATTGTATGGGATCATGTTTACTATGCCGATTGGTGGTGCTGATATGCCTGTGGTTATTTCATTGCTCAATTCATTTACTGGTGTAGCTGCAGCTATCGGAGGATTTCTTTATGACAATAAAGTTATGCTCACTGGTGGTATTTTGGTGGGTGCAGCAGGAACATTACTCACCGTGCTTATGTGTAAGGCTATGAATAGAAGCTTGCTGAATGTATTAATAGGTTCCTTTGGCGGCGGTAATTCCGCAGTCTCTAATGGAAACAGTTCGGCAGGAGGAACCATCAAAGAAATCTCACTCAGCGATGCAGCAACTGTGATGGCCTATGCCAACAAAGTCATTATTGTACCGGGTTATGGCTTGGCGGTAGCTCAGGCGCAACACGTCTGCCATGAACTCGAAAAACAACTCGAAGAGCGCGGGGTAGAGGTTAAATATGCGATTCACCCGGTAGCCGGCCGTATGCCCGGACACATGAATGTCTTATTAGCCGAAGCTGATGTCTCCTATGATAAACTAGCCGAAATGGATGAAGCGAATGAAGAGTTGAAGAATACGGATGTGGCACTGATTTTAGGCGCAAATGATGTAGTGAATCCTGCCGCAAAAACGGATCCTTCATCACCCATATACGGTATGCCTATTATCGATGTAGAGCAAGCAAAAACAGTCATAGTAAATAAAAGAAGTATGAAACCAGGCTATGCAGGTATTGAAAATGAACTGTTCTTCAGACCAAAGACTTCAATGCTTTTCGGTGATGCAAAGAAAGTGCTGCAGGAATTAGTGACTGAAATAAAAAATGTCTGATACGAAGTAAGAGCAATCAATATTTGTTTCGCCACTTTAATATAGCATAGGCTCTGATTCTACCATTCAGAAAGTGTATTAAATTAAAATTATTCAATTAACCAGTCTGATTGATTTTATTTCTTACCCCACTTCTCCCAAAACTTCCACTTTTGTTCCTTCTTTTTAGCTTTTACTATGATATAGCGAAGCGAGAGGGCAACCTGGCTATCAAACACTCTGTCTCCACCATAGAGGTTTACTGCGGGTTTAAAATCTAAGGAAACATTAGTGCGGTTAAAACGCATTTCTATACCACCAATCAAACTTATCCCTACAGGATTATGATTAGTTCCTTTATCATGGGTATAAAATCCATAGTGTGGACCGGCTCCGACATAAAAATTAAATCCCCGAAATAAAATTTTTTGATGCTTTTCAAATAAAACAGTGGCTGTAGCAATATTATTAAAGAAACCCTTCTGCAGAATGCCTTCCAGTGTATAATCATCCCACAATAGCTGCTGAACAGTAACACCAAATTCTGTCCCGATTCGAATCCCGGCAGCAGTTCTGTATTTTTGACTATAACCATGAGTGCAAAACATAACACCTATAATCAGAATAAAAAGTATCTTGCAATGAAAGGAATAGGTTCTCAAATTAACTTATTTTAGTATCAAA
>CAZGKN010000037.1:0-19626 GCA_964525915.1 uncultured Saprospiraceae bacterium
ATCTTCAAGTGCAAATTTCCCAAAGAGAAACAAACTACCTGCAGCTACCGGTGTGATGATAAATGTGATAATACAGCCGAATACAATATCCACTTGATGGCCTGAAAACATTTTAGGAATCCCCGCATTTACCCAGCCAATCCAGGCAATAGTAATAGACAAAAGTATCCAAAGTAGACCCAACCATTTGCGAACAGGATTGAGATTAATTGTATAATTGAGCTTTCGACTGAAAATTGATTTTTCATCCCTGAGGTAAAGTAAGCCAATGAGAATATTAATCGCGATTACCATCAAAGGATAAATCAGACCTGATAAATAGAAATCATTTTTTTCAGCTATTCTGGCTTTTTCTACCATAAATGTTGCAAAATAAGGCGACAAGCCACCAATGATGCCAAAACCGAGATGATATGGGACAGATAGAGCCGTGTATCGGATTCGCAAAGGAAACAGATTGATCAGGTAAGCAGCCATGGGCGCATAAACCATGGTAAAAATGAACTCGATCAGAAAATTTATCATTATCAATCTCCATTTGTCACCGCGATTCAATGTCACGGCATCATAAGAATGATTTTCAAGAGACTGAACCGTAGGTGCGACTTTACAATCAAAGTGAAACAGGGTGCCATCTACAAGTCTGAAATCAGTAAATTCTTTATTTGTGGAGGTGTGTTTACCGTGGCTTATTTCTTCAATATTAGCCAGTATTCGCTTTGTCGGAATCTGATACATTGCGTTAAAAGCAGGTTTGAATGTGATCAGACCTAAAAACATGCCGCAGAGAATTATTCCCTTGCTCCCAATCTTATCACTCAGCCAACCAAAAAACAGAAAGAAAGGAATACCCATCAGTATGCCAATGATGATAATTTCATTAGCCTGATCATAACTGATTTTGACAGTGTGGAGTAAGAAGCTCTGGGCATAGAATCCTACCCAGCCGATGACTCCGCCGCCAATGGTCAGACCCAGAAAGGCAATTAAGATCGTTTTTAAGTTGTCTTTCTTAGTGAAAGATTCTATTAGTGGATTTTTTGACAGTATTTTTTCTGATTTGGCTTGTAAAAACAATGGCGATTCACTCAACTTAAAACGCATATACAATGATATACCCAGCAGGATAGCTGAGAGCAAAAATGGGATACGCCATCCCCAGGCCAACCAATCTTGTTCCGGCATCCTGCTTTTGATAAGCAGAATGACCATAAGTGAGAGTATAAATGCGAGACCTGTAGTAGATTGTAGCCATGCTGTGTGGGAACCTCTTTTATCCGGCTCTGTATGTTCAGCCACATAGATAGTGGCACCACCATATTCACCACCTAAGGCTAAACCTTGTAGCAATCGCAGTAATAAAATGATCAAAGGTGCTAAAAAACCAATGCTTTTATATCCAGGCACCAGCCCGATAGCAATAGTGCTGAGTCCCATGATAGAAAGTGTGATAAGAAAGGTGCTTTTTCTACCCATTTTATCACCCATTCGGCCAAAAACCAAAGCACCAAAAGGTCTTACCACCAGACCAGCTGCAAATGTAGCCAGAGTGGCTAATAACGCAGCTCCGGAATTGTCCGCAGGGAAAAACTCTGTGGATAATATTGTGGCCAGACTTCCAAACAGAAAAAAATCATACCACTCAATCAGTGTACCAGCAGATGCAGCTACAATTATTTTTTTTAGATTATTGACGCGTTGTGGTTGTTGATTCATTTACATTGACTTCAGATCGGACAAAAATAACTATCTGAAGGGAACCCGGATTATTTGGGCCGTATTTTATATTGGCGGGGATCACTGATCTTATCTTCGGAGCGATCGATAAATGTCTGTAGTAAAGCCTCACTCTCTGCATTACTTAGTTCGGGCTTGTCCGAATAATATCCTTTCAGCATCCGCTGCCGGTATGCTTCATAGAGGATTGCTGCAGCCGCAACTGAGACATTGAGGCTTTCTGCCATTCCTGCCTGAGGAATATACAATAGTTGATCACAGTGTGAAATTGCTTCTGTGCTTAATCCATCTTTCTCGTTTCCAAGCATGATCGCAACATTTTGCGTGAAATCACAGGAATACATTGATTGGGTATTTTCTCCCAGATAAGTTCCTATAATATATTGGTGCATTTCGCGTACCTTTTTAATACAGTCATCCCAATGACGGAAGTAACTGACATCGATCCATTTCCTCGTGCCCATAGAAGAGCGTTTCCCCAGCGTTACCAACTCATTGATCCCTGAGTTCTCTGTATTGACCAGGTAGATCTGACGGATTCCTATCGAATCACAAGTGCGCATTACTGCGCCTACATTGTGCGTGTCGTAGATATTTTCCAGAATGACTGTGATTGTTTTCTGGCTGTATCTGGCTACTCGTTTGAATTTCTGAAGTCTTTTTTCCTGCATTAGATGAAAATAGATTTTGCATTCAAAAACTCAAAATACCCTTCCATACTCATTTCTCTTCCATAGCCTGAGGCTTTTATCCCACCAAAGGGCACGCGTGGATCACTACTTAATTGTTGATTAACTGCAACTGATCCCACTTCCAGCTTTGCTGCTAACCGAAGCGCTCTGTCCTGATCAGTAGTCCAGAGTGAAGCACCAAGACCATAGCGGGTATGGTTGCTAATCTGTATGGCTTCATTTTCATCACGGGCAACAAATATTGAAGCTACCGGTCCGAAAAGCTCTTCTTGTGCTGCCGGACTATTTGTCGGTATATCTGTCAATACCTGTGGTGAATATGCTGCCGGGAGATCCGGATTCATACCGCCGTCGAGCAGGATCTTCGCACCCTGACTCAAACTCTTGTTTACCTGTTCGTCCAGTGTCCGGGCCAGATCATGACGAGCCAGGACGGTCAGGTAGCTGGATTCGCTATCAGGAGAACCAATTTTATACGTCTTAATGGCAGCAATAAATGCGTCAATAAAATCATCAGCTATGCTTTGCTGGATGATAAAACGCTTTGCTGCAATACAGGTCTGGCCATTATTGTTGAGTCTTGCTCTGGCTGCGGTAGTGGCAGCAAGTGCTAAATCCGCATCCTGGAGTACGATATATGAATCACTTCCACCCAATTCCAACACACATTTCTTTAATGTCCTGCCTGCCGCAGTTCCTACAGCTACACCGGCTCTCTCGCTTCCAGTCAGCGAAACACCAACCACACTTTCCAATGCAAGTATGTCATTCACACTTTCATGACTAGTGAAGATGGATCTGTAAACAGGAAAGTCTGAAAATGCTTCCTGGAAGATATCATCGATCTTTTGGGCTGTCATACCGGTATTTTGTGCCATTTTAACTGCGACTACATTCCCGCCTGCGATGACCGGAATAGCAAAACGTAAGGCCTGCCAGACCGGAAAATTCCAGGGCATGATGCCCAAAATAATTCCTTTTGGGAAATAACGGACCTTCGCTTGTCGGCCATTGCCCAAGGGGATGTTACGACCAGTCTGAAATTCATCAAGGTGATCGATATAGTAATTGATCAGACTAATCGATTTGTTTATTTCCGCTCTGCTTTGTAGGATTGGTTTACCTACTTCCAGTGTGATAAGCCCGGCTAATTCTGATAGATTAATTGTCAACGCGTCAGCAATCGCCTGTAGTCTTACTTTTCTTTCTGCCACAGTGCATTGACTCCAGATCAGATATCCCTGGTGTAATTTCTTGATTTCAGCCAATAAATAATCAGTATTCCAGCATGGGATTTCTGCCAGTTTCTCACCAGTATAGGGATTAATGGATATGAAATCAGAAGATTGGGACAAATTTACCTCCTTTGAATTGCATGAGTGTGATGAATATATTTGCGTAATAATCCGGACTGCTCAGTTTATCTCCTGTCGGTGTGCTTACTATAGGTATCACTTGATATTGTGAAAAATAACTACCTGAGCATAAATCCGGATGAAATTTGTTCCCATGACTTAGGTCTGAGCTGATTCTACTCAAAATTTGCATCACATCTGCACCATAATATGAATCCGGAGATGGGATGCCATTGTATTTTTCAAAATACGCTTTTTTATAAGTCTGCGTCTGATCATCCTGATAGTTAATATAATTGGATACAGGGATAATCAAATGCAGTGATTCATACAGATCCAGACTGATATTATCAAATTCCATCCACTGAGGCATGCCGGTTACGGTTAATTGATTATCGGTTTGCAGATTATGCAGATCACGTAAGGTGTTAATGATGTAGCTTTTGTCCTTCCAATTGGGGATGATAATCACTGTTTTTGCAACTGTACTTAACTGCTCTTTCCAATTATTCTCTTCATCATCGATGATGATTTTAAATTTTTGATGTCTGAAAGTTAATGAATCAGTAAAGTAGGAGAGTGTGGAGTAGTCACGATTTGTTTTTGATTTAAATAATAAAATTACTTGTTCAGGTTGGATAGTTGATGTGATATAGTTCGCCAATGTATGGCAGTATGATTGGAGCGAAGGTTTGAGCTGTATATAATATTCATTGTCTGAAGTGATATTGTCGCTTGAATTCCAGGGTGAAATATACGGGATATGGTGGTGAGATGCGATGTCAGCTATTGCCTTTACCTGACTGGTGATAAAGCCTCCGGCTAAAACATCAGCCTTACTTATTATTGGGTTTTTCTCCAGTTGATCACTTGAGGTTTCCTGACCTATATTAATTACGTTGAGTTTAATTTTTGGAGTACTTGTAAAAGCATTATTAGCAGTTACGCGCATTCCATTGAGGAAATCGATGAAACGTGATTCCTGATATTTCCCGTCCATCGGTATAAGTAGAGCCACATTGATTATATCTTTGGAAGTAAGTGCCGGTTTTATCTTTATGACTGAAGTGTCTTTTTTCTCTACTTGGTGTGGTTTTTTGGTTGAATCACTTTGTGCCTCAGTGTTTTTTTGATTAGTAGAATTACTATTTGGGATATCTTTTTTTTGTGTCTCGTGTGTGGGTTGTTCTGGTTGCGGATTTTTAGCTACATGCTGTGACACATTGCATGCCACAATGAAAAAAAGAATCAATAAAAAAAACAATTTCCGGTCTGCCCCAACCATACAGATACAATATTTATCAGTGAGTAAAATAATAAAGTTTTACCTACTATAAATGTTTTACCAGTGGATTAGTTCAATTCTGGTGAGAGATTGACTGATTCCATTTAATTCCGATTATTCCGGTTCGAATCCGAGGATAAAGCTGAATTTACCAAATTCAGTCCATTTAGCACCAGTCTCGATCAGGTCAGGTTTGTCCAATCCAAATCCATAATCAAATCCTAACATACCAAACATCGGCAGGAATACTCTGAGGCCAAGTCCGGTAGATCGTTTCAGATCAAATGGATTATAATCCTGGATTCTGTTCCAGGCATTAGCTGCATCAAAAAATCCAAGTACGAAAATTGAGGCATTAGGATTTAATGAGATAGGGTAGCGCAATTCTACTGACATTTTGCTGAAAACAGCTGCACCACCGGTTGAGATGTTATTACCTTTTTGTATATCTGATACTTCATAACCTCTGAATGAGATGATATCTTTTCCGGTAATTCCGGTAAACTGATTGGAGAGTCCATCACCACCCAGCTCAAATCGTTCGAAAGGTGACAGACCGACTTTCTTGTTGTAATAACCTAATAATCCGGTCTTTGATGAAATCTTCAGCACCAGTTTGCCCACCAGCGATTTATAGAATTCCATGTCGAAGCGCCACTTGTGATATTCGAGAAAGCGGAATCTGTCCTGGACTGAAAGATTAGTATAGTCTTTATGATTAAATAGTGAATAAGGTGGCGTAAATTGCCCGGTTAGTGATATTTTCGATCCTTCACGTGGGAAGATCGGGTCTGCTACAGTTGTTCTGGCTAGTGTGACTCTGAAATTGAAATTATTGAAATCTCCGGAGGAAACTAAGAATAAACCCGGATAATCATTCAGCTTATTGCGCTGTAAATTGAGAGAGCCATTGATTACAAAGTTATCATCAGGCCATTGTAAACGGGTACCCATACCCACTGTACCTGAGATGATCGAAAAGAAACCGGTTGCATTATAGCCCGCATCCAGACGGGAATACTTGGAGTAAAATCCGGCTACAGTAAATGAATTTGGTCTTTTACCGCCCAACCAGGGTTCTGTAAATGAGGCATTGTAAGATTGATAGAACTTACCATTAGTCTGACCTCTGAGCGACAGCTTTTGTCCGTCACCGGTAGGTAGCGGATGCCAGGATTCTGGTTTTAATATATTCCGAACAGAAAAATTATTGAAAGTCACACCCAGTGTGCCTATCAGGCCCTGAAAACCACCATATCCGGCAGATAATTCCAATTGATCATTGGGCTTTTCCTCTACTGTGTATTCGATATCAACAGTTCCGTTTTGTTGATTGACCGGTGTATTAACTCCAATCGCCTCAGGATTGAAATAACCCAGATTGATTATCTCTCTTTGTGAACGAATCAGATCGGACCTGCTGAATTTCGCACCGGGAATAGTCCGGAGTTCCCTGCGGATAACATGCTCGTGTGTACGGTCATTGCCCTTGATGACTACCTTATCTATAGTAAACTGCGGTCCTTCGAATATACGGAGCTCCAGATCCAGTGAATCACCAGTAACAGCTTTCTCTACCGGTTCAGCTCTGAAAGCCAGATATCCATCATCCATATACAATGAACTGATGTCAGTGCCGTCAAGACTGAAATTGAGCCGGCTTTCCAGTTGTTCCTGATTATATACATCACCTTCTTTGATACCAAGGCGTTTGGCCAGATATTCAGAAGAATAAAGTGTATTGCCTTTGAAATCGATGTGGCGGTAGAAATACTGATTACCTTCGCTGAGATTGATGTGAATACGGATATCACCATCCTTCTCCCTCCATATAGAATCAGATAAAATAGTGGCGTCCCGGTAACCCAGATTATTGTAGTATTTGATTACAGCCTGTTTATCATTCTCGTAGTCAGACTCGATGAATTTAGATGAGGCAAACAGACGTCGCTTTACCTTTGTCTCCTTCATTTTCTTGCGCAGTTTCCGGGAAGGGACATTCTCATTTCCACTGAAAGTAACATTCTGGATTTTTACACGTGAATTGCGCTGCACATTGAAAATCAAGCGGACCTGATTTGTAGTGCTGTCATAATCAACTTCAGTGGCTGAAGCTGTTGCATCCAGGTAACCTTTGCCTATGAAGAATTTTTTTATCGCATTGATACTGTTCATTTTATTATTCTCAGTGACAATACCACCTTTAAGCAAGTAAGGTTCTATCTTCTTATTGAGGTCTTCGTGATATGATTTTTTAATACCGCTAAATGACCAACCAATCAGTCTGGGTCTTTCAGTGACTCTTATCTCCAGAAAAATGACTTCACCGATAGTCTTTTCTTCCAGTACCTCGACATTTGAGAATAATTTGAGGCTCATCAGCGCTCTGATTGCTTTACTTATCTTTGGTCCCGGGACTTGAATCTTTTCTCCCGCCTGGAGGCCGGCAATCGTACGGATTGCATTCTGATCACTGTATTTTGCACCGGAGATCGTAACAGCTCCTATCTCATAGACTTTTGAATCTGTATCCTGTGCAGTAAGTGAGGAAACTATAGTAAAAAGTGAGAAAATGAAAAGCAGTCTCAGTGCCGGAAAGTTAATGGTCATTCTTGAATATTCTCGTTTCAGAATTAATGTGCAAAAGTAATTATTTTTGGTTTACAGCATATTTTATATATGTGTTTACCTAATATTGGATAAAATAATTTACATCGAATACAACGTGGTAACACTTGCTTATGCTGCATCCGTGTATAATTTTAACAAAAATTGATATACAGACAAGCAATTTTTATTGTTCAGACTGGAGCCAATTAGATTGATTTTGATGTTCCAGCAACAGATTTACTTCAGGAAAATTAAGCCTGATATAATCATACGTCTTATCAGCTGCATAGACACTGCGATGTTGGCCTCCGGTACAACCAAAGTTTACCTGTAGCCGGGTGAATTTCCTTTCTATAAAAGACCGGATAGTGATCTCCAGCAATGCAAATACATGAAGGAGATAATCTTCAATCTCTGAATGGGTCATCAAATAATTTATTACTTCAATATCTCGGCCAGACTTAAATTTATACTCCGGATAACGACCCGGATTGTGAATGCCGCGCATATCAAATACGAAACCCATACCATGTTCAGTATCTGAGTTTTTTAGGCCAGACTTATAGCTAAAGCTGTTTATGCTTATAGTTAATGCTGTATTTTCCATATTATTCGCGCTTGATTAGTTTTTATTTCCTCCAATAACTGATCGATCACAGGATATATTTGCAGGAAGTCTGAATTTTCATTTTTAAACTCTGTAAAATTCTTCAATGCAGGTAACATACTGTCAATGAAATGTGGTTTTTTTTCCAGTAAGCCTCGCCGCCCATAAGCACCTGCTACCTGGATCAATCGCATCCAGAGCATGTAGGGAAAGATTGCTTTCTCGTCTTCCCTGATTGAAGAAGATGTGTTATCAAGTTGTGACAGATAAAATTGGATTAATTCATTTCTCTCGCTGGTACTTAGCTCCAGTCGGGCCTGATAGATCAGCGAGATGGCATCATAGATTCCGGGCCCTTGTCTTCCACCCTGGTAATCGATAAACCCATATCTACCACCGGAATAGATTATATTCCTACTCTGGAAGTCACGATACATGAAGGTAGGATGAGGGTAAGAACCGATTTTATGGGCGATTGATTCCATTGCGGAAAGCAAATTACTTTCATCGTAGGGTATTGAAAAGGCATCAAGGAAATAAGTCTTGAAATAATCGAAATCACCCATTGCACCCTGGATATCATAAGATTCAGCAGGAAAACATTTTGAATAATCAATCAGGGAATGTGCACTCCGCTGGAAATTAACCAACTCCACAATGACTTTCCTGAGCTGCAATGCTCTTTCATGCTCATTGTCCTGGAGCGTATTGAGAAATTGGAATAAATCTGCAGTGCCCAGATCTGACTGGATATAGCACATTCTATCCTTGCTAATTGCCAGAATCTCAGGGACATTCAGCCCTGCTTTAGCAAAAGTCTCACTCAAATAAAGAAAGGCTTCATTCTCTTCCTTTACATTTCCATAAGTGCCTATATAAGTGGATCCGTATAGAAACAAACGAGCATTGATACGTGGACTTCCTGCCGCTTGCAGTGTTGATACCCGTTCCGGAGCGAGCTTGAAATGTTTTTCGAAGAGTGATTTAATTTCATTGAGCTCATTCATCTTCTGGCAGGCTAAATTCATTGAGTATTTGCCAGATTTTATCTTTCAGTATGTCTATGCCTGTGCCACTGACGGCAGAAATGAAGACATGATCAATATCAGTGGGCAAGTCTTTTGAGAGCATCTTCTTTAGTTCTGCATCGATCAGATCTGACTTTGTAATTGCTAAAAGCCGCGGTTTATCAATAAGCTCAGGATTATACAGGCTCACTTCCCGAAGCAGAATATTAAACTCTTCTTTTATACTTTCAGTATCGCAGGGAACCATAAATAACAGTAGTGAATTCCTTTCGATGTCCCAGACCTTTTCCGAGGTGTGCATCTTCTATGATGCCCGGTATATCGGCCATCACGAATGATTTTCCATCCCGATAGCTTACTATGCCGAGATTAGGTGTAAGTGTAGTAAAAGGATAACCGGCTATCTTGGGTTTTGCCGCAGAAACAGCAGCTAATAAGGTAGATTTACCGGCATTGGGGAAGCCAACTAACCCGACATCCGCGAGAAGTTTGAGCTCGAGAATTTTCCATTCTTCTTTTCCAGGTTCACCGGGTTGAGCGAAACGAGGTGTCTGTCTCGAAGCAGTAGCAAAATTAGAATTGCCGAGGCCGCCTCTGCCACCCTGAACTAAAATTCTTTTTTCACCATGTGAAGTGATTTCAAATTCTGTCTGGCCGCTTTCTGCGTCTTTGGCGACAGTGCCCAGTGGAACATCCAGGATAATATCTTTACCACTTTTACCAGTACGATTATTTTCTGAACCATTTTGTCCATCCGGTGCGATGACATGTTTGCGGTACTTGAGCGGCAGTAAGGTCCATGTATTGCGATTGCCACGCAGTATTATGTCTCCACCCCGACCACCATCACCACCATCCGGGCCTCCTTTTAGTGTCCGTTTGTCCCGGTGAAAATGTTGTGAGCCTGCGCCACCCTTGCCACTACGGCAACAAATCCTTACGTGATCGATGAAATTTTGGTTAGACATAGGCTGTTAAATTGTAAAATATTTGACGGATACTAAAGGACAAATGAAAATGAAACTACTCAGGATGTACCTTTCCGGCGCTTTATTTCATCTCTGATCTGTGCCGCTTTTTCATAGTTCTCCTCATTCAATGCCTCCTCCAGCATCTGCCCAAGCGTATCTAATGAGTGACCTACAAAGCCCTCATCAGATTTTTCGACTATTTCCTGATCATCCGGTTCATCCAGTGCTACGCCGGCTGCTTCCAGTATAAAGTCATAGGTATAAATCGGGCACTGACAGCGAACAGCCATAGCCAGTGCATCCGAAGTGCGGCTGTCAATCTCTACTTTTTCTCCATTTTGAACACAAATGAGTTGGGCATAGAAAATACCTTCAACTAAATCAGAGATTACAATGCTGTGCAATGAAATATTAAAAGCATCCAAGGTACTTTTAAACAAGTCGTGTGTCAATGGCCTGTTCGTATTCATCCGCTCGAGTGTAATCGCAATTGCCTGCGCTTCGAATCCACCGATCACTATAGGTAATCGTCGTGTGCCCTCCACTTCTCCCAGTATCACTGCATAGTTGTTTGACTGACTCATGCTGTGTGAGAGTGCAACTATCTGTAATTCTATTTTTTGTACTGAGGCCAATGGATGTATTAATTGATTATTTTATCAGAGATTACCCGCCTTTAATTTCCTGACTGCTTCTGTCATCTTTGGGACTATTTCAAATAAGTCGCCTACAATACCATAATCTGCAGCTTTAAAAAATGGAGCTTCCGGATCTTTATTAATTACTACGATGGTCTTACTGTTATTGACACCAGCCAGATGCTGTATCGCGCCAGATATCCCGATGGCAATATATAAGTTAGGTCGGATGGCAATTCCTGTCTGACCGACATGTTCTCCATGCGGTCTCCAACCTGCATCTGCGACCGGGCGTGAACAGGCCAGTGTAGCATCCAACGCTTCAGCTAATTCCTCCACGATGCCCCAGTTTGCCGGGTCTTTCATGCCTCGTCCTGCAGAAACCACCCGGGTGGCTTCAGGAAGCGGAACTTTACCGCTTGATTCCGTGCGCTGTGTGACCTTAACTTTAGGTTCGGCCTTTTCCAGATCGATAGTCTGAACATTAGCGGTTACAGCTGATTTTTCCGGTTTGATCGCATTTCCCATGACTGAGATAACTTTGTCCGGAGTAGTAATCGAGTAGTATCCAATTGCTTTTCCTGAAAAAACAGCTTTTGGAATGGTATTATTGACCGGAATGTTATTGGCACCTGCTACCAAACCTGCCTTTAGTCTAACGGCCAGACGACCTGCGATTGATTTTCCCAGGCTGGAATGAGATAAGATCAGCATATTGCCTGAAAGTTGGCGATATGCATCAGCGATTGCATTGGTATATACCTGAGAATCAAAGTGTGTAAACAGATCATTTGCATCATGATAAATATCAGCACAACCATATTCGGCTGCTTCGTTGGCATTATCTGTCGGCCCTAATATTACAGCTTTTACAGGTTGATTGAGTTGTTCAGAAACTTTCTTAGCATAGGTTAATGCTTCAAAAGCACTTTTCTTTAATTGTCTGTTTTGCGTTTCAGCAAATACTATAATTGACATATTTTGTTTTACTTTTTCTTGAATAAATTAAATAACTTTTGCCTCTTCATGCAAGGCTCTGATCAGTGTTTCCACATCATCAGGAGAGAATAGTTTGACCGACTGTTTGGCCGGAGGCAGTTCGAATCGATCGATATTCACCCGCTTGTCCACTGATACCGGTGGTACTACATTCAGTGGCTTTGATTTAGCCATCATGATTCCCTTCATATTTGGAATCCGTTGTTCAGCAATTCCTTTTGCACAGGAGATCACTGCCGGAATGGAACAGGTCATAGACTCAGATCCACCTTCTATTTCACGGGTTGCAGTTATCTCAGTACCATTACTGTCAAGATGACTACAATAGGAGATAAATGGCTGGTTCAGTAATTCAGCGAGCATACTACCTACGGCACTGTCATTATAGCTGATCGTTTCTTTACCGAGCATTATCAGATCATAACCTGCAGCGTGCCCTGAAATCTGTGTGGCTACATCCAGTGCATCCTCTGGTGATTTATCAACCCGGATAGCATCATTAGCACCTATGGCTAATGCTTTACGGATGATCTGGTCATTTTCAGCTGTACCTACATTGATCACAGTAACGGAACCACCAAGTTGTTCGGTCAGTTCGAGTGCACGCACTAGTGCGTACCATTCATCATAGGGATTCATGATAAACTGTACACCATTGGTATCAAATTCAGTATTATTATTGGTAAAATTTATCTTAGCGGTAGTGTCAGGTGTTTTACTTATTCCGACTAATATTTTCATGTACTTTTACTATTATTTAAAAAATGATTGCACAAAATATTATTTTGCGCATGGGTGCAAAGATATAAAATTAAGCCATGTTTAATTTAAAAACTTATGGACAATGGTTTTCGTGATATTGTATTAATAGACCAGTGAACTGGATATCAATTTGAACTTAACTTTACTACAAAAAATTGATTTTTCATTGATTTTTGAAATAAATAGATTGAATGATGAGTAAAATAAAGATCTCAGACCGCTTGAATCAATTACTCGTGTTGGCAAAAGAGAGTCCTGAAGAGCCGTTTATCCAATATGCAATCGCAAAGGAATGGGAAAATTTGGGGGAGACGGAAGCGGCTTTAGAAGTCTATCAAAAATTAGTTATAGAACACAGGAATTATACAGGTACATATTACCATTTTGGGAAATTATTGGAAGGCATAGGAATGGCCCAGGAAGCACTATTAATATATCATGAGGGAATCAAGGTGTGTGCCGAAACAAATGATCAGCATGCGTTGTCAGAGCTAAAAAATGCAAAGACGAATCTGGAATTAGGTTTGGATGATTAATTGCAGATGTGATACTTTAATTAAAGGCTTAGATTTCCCTGAAACACCTTTACTGCCTGTGCAGTCAGGTAGATTTTGTCACTTTGATCGACTTTAAGTTTCCCACCATAAGTTTCCACCGTCAAAGGATAGGAATAATCAAATTTGTGATGTGCTACCAAAGCCGAAGCAGTTACCCCTGTGCCGCAGGATAATGTCACATCCTCTACACCCCGTTCATAGGTTGCCATTTTAATACCACCGGGTACCAGTTGTACGAAGTTTACATTAATACCCGATGCTGCGTAAGCCGGACTATACCGGATAGATTTACCAGCGGCAAACACATCAATCTGTGTTAAATCAGGTACGATCTTCACATAGTGTGGAGAACCGGTATTGAGTTCAAATGCGGCTTCATCTATGGTACTTATCTCACCATTTACATTCAGAGAGATTGATACCTTTCCTTCATGTTCATTGGCGGCTAATATTTTGAAGAAATGGGAGCCATCCATCGCCTGAAATGTCCCTGAGAAGTTGATCATGCCCAGATGGTGAGCAAACAGTACACTGCACCTGCCACCGTTTCCACACATTGATCCCGGATATCCATCAGCATTATAATAATGCATGTAGAACCCATCATTTTCCGATGCTTCAATTACGATTAATCCGTCTGCGCCTACTCCGGTCCTGCGATGACATAGCCTGGAAACCCGCTCTGGTGTTAATTCTTCCAATAAATGGCTACCCCTGCCATCGATCATGATAAAATCATTTCCAGTGCCGTGATATTTATAAAAATCGAGGTGCATACTTTTATTTACTTCCTGCTGTAATTAGGTGATTCTTTTGTTATGCTGATATTGTGTGGGTGGCTTTCATGCATTCCTGCACTGGAGATTCTGACGAAACTGGCCTGCTGTAAATCAGCGATATTTTTAGCGCCACAATAACCCATACCAGCCCTGAGACCACCGATATATTGATGGATCACTTCAGCCAATTGGCCTTTGAAAGGGACCATGCCTTCTATGCCTTCGGGAACCAGTTTTTTAATATCATCCTCTACATCCTGGAAATATCTGTCCTTTGAACCTTGTTGCATGGCGCCTAATGAGCCCATGCCTCTGTATGCCTTGAATTTCCGGCCATCGAGGATTATTGTCTCACCGGGTGACTCTTCGACACCGGCAAAGAGTGATCCACCCATCACCGTGTCTGCTCCTGCGGCTATTGCCTTTACTATATCACCGGTATAGCGGATACCACCATCAGCGATTACCGGAATACCGCTACCTTTCAGTGCACGACTGGTCTCAAATATAGCTGTGAGTTGTGGTACGCCCACACCAGTAACCACTCGAGTAGTACAAATACTGCCTGGCCCGATTCCTGTTTTGATTGCGTTGGCACCCGCATCTGCCAATGCTTTAGCTCCGGAGGCAGTAGCGACATTACCAGCTATGAGCTGTAGATTGGGATAATGGCGCTTGACTTTCCCGACCATGTCGAGCACGCCCTGTGCATGGCCGTGGGCAGTGTCAATGATGATCACATCTACATCCATATCTATTAATGCCGACACCCGCTCCAGCGTATCATTTGTCACTCCTACAGCAGCACCGACCATCAGACGACCAAAGGAGTCTTTACTTGAATTGGGAAAGTCGCGAAGCTTCATGATGTCTCTATAGGTGATTAATCCGATGAGTTTCCCATGAGAATCTACTACCGGAAGCTTCTCAATCTTATTTGCCTGAAGGATTTCTTTTGCCTGAATGAGATTGGTGCCGGATGGCGCTACAACCAGATTTGTTTTAGTCATCAGCTCAGTGACGGGCTTGTCTGGTGACGATTCGAAACGGAGATCACGGTTGGTCAGAATGCCTTTGAGGTTATTTTCATTGTCAATAATAGGTATCCCGCCTATCTTATTATTCTCCATCAAGGCCAATGCATCTTTCACTTTGGCCTCTTCTGAAAGTGTGATCGGATCGATAATCATTCCGCTTTCTGATCGTTTTACAGCGCGCACTTGTGCTGCCTGCTGAGAGATAGACATATTCTTGTGGATGATGCCGATACCACCCTGTCGGGCTAAAGCAATCGCTAAATCTTTCTCTGTCACTGTATCCATAGCCGCAGAGACAATAGGAAGATTTATTTGTAAATCTGAAGTGAGTTTTGTGCGGATATCTACTTCTCTGGGTAAAACTTCGGAATGTGCCGGAACTAATAAAACGTCATCGAAGGTGAGTGCCTGAGGTCCAAATTTATCTTCTGAAGAATAAAACTTACTTTCCATGCGCAAAGATAAAGCATTTTATAAATTTGTACTGCAATAATTCCCACTGATGGACTATTTACATTCGGATGAATATTTTATGAAAATCGCACTGAAGAATGCAGTGAAGTCAATGGAGAATGATGAAGTGCCTGTCGGAGCGATCATCGTCGCCCGCAATCAGATCATCAGTCAGGCACATAATCAGGTAGAGATGCTTAGTGATGTCACAGCACATGCTGAAATCCTGGCAATTACGGCTGCTTCACTTCATTATGGGTCAAAGTACCTGACTGACTGTACACTATACGTGACACTGGAACCCTGTGCGATGTGTGCCGGTGCAATAAAATGGGCGCAGATAGGGCGGCTGGTCTGGGCTGCCTCAGATGCGAACAATGGTTTTATGCGGTATGGAAAGGATATGCTGCATCCTGCGACCAAGCTGGCAATGGGGGTTTGCGAAGAAGAAGCCCGGGAATTGTTACAGCAATTTTTTAAAGCAAAGAGAGCCAGCCAATTATAATTTCCTCTGGAGAAAATTGATTTTTTCTTACTTTTTCAAGAAACTTTTGCGCATATTTGCCTCTCCCAATTGAATAAGTTAATTTAAGCTGATAAGGCTCCAAATAAACGATCTCAAGTAACAAAACAGGTAGCTACAAATGGCAAGTGACCATAATAGTATATGGAATCAATGTCTGGATTTTATCAGGCAGGAAGTGAGCCCTCAGGGCTTCGCTACCTGGTTTGTGCCTATCTTGCCTACTGACTTTAAGGATCAGGTTTTGACTATTCAGGTACCCAATAAATTCAGCTATGAGATGTTGGAAGAGCAATACATCAATGTATTGCGCAAAGCTATTCGTAAAGTAATCGGATCGCATGCCAAACTGGAATATGAGATTCCCATGGAAGTGGCTGTCTCAGCAGAGAATGAAGATATTGATACCCTTGATGTGGATAAGATCAGGAATCCGTACATCGTACCCGGTATTAAAAAGATCGATTTTGATTCAGAACTTAATCCACGATATACTTTTGATAACTTCATTGAAGGGAATTACAATAAGCTGGCGAGAAATGCCGGTCTGACGATTGCAGATAATCCGGGGTACAATGCATTTAATCCGCTGTTTATTTTTGGCCATTCTGCCTTAGGAAAGACTCACCTTGCACATGCTATCGGCAATGCCATTTTAGCTAAGGATAAAAACCGTAGAGTTAAATATATCTCTTGTGAGAAGTTTACCAATCAGGTAGTGAGTGCGATTAAGCATAAGAGCCTGGGCGAGTTTTCATTGTTTTATCAATCTTTAGATACACTCATATTAGATGATATTCAATTTCTAAGTGGTAAGACAAAGACACAGGAGGTGTTCTTCTTCATATTCAATGAACTGCATCAGGCGAATAAACAGTTAGTCATGACTTGTGATCGCTTGCCAAAAGATCTCGAAGGGATGGAAGAAAGACTGATTAGTCGCTTTAAATGGGGACTAACAGCACCACTCAATCAACCAGACTTTGAGACGCGTAAAGCGATTCTCGCCAGAAAGGCCGCAGATGCGAATGTGGAGATCCCGGAAAGTGTGGTGGATTATATCAGTTATAATCTCCAGAATAATATACGCGAACTGGAAGGTATGCTTGTCTCTCTTTCTGCTCATGCTTCGCTGAATAATACAGACATCAATTTGACTTTGGCGAGAGATGTGATCCAGCATTTCGTCAATAATGCAGGTAAGGAACTAAGTGTAGAAAATATTCAGACACTTGTTGCTGAACATCTCAATATCCCCAAGGATAAAATAAATGGTAGCAGCCGCAAGCGCGAAACTGTGATTGGCCGGCAGCTTGCCATGTATCTGTGCAGTAATTTTACCAACAACTCATTGAAACTGATTGGTAATAAATTTGGAGGTAAGGATCATACCACAGTTATTTATTCCAGAAAAGCCATCCAGAATATGATAGATACAGACCGTAGCTTTAAGACTCTCGTCGAGGATCTGGAGAAGAAGATCCGGCTCAATATGGTTGGTGCCTGAAGTGCAACTAAGAGGTAATGCGATTGAATATATCTTTCATCGATTTTTCTCTACCTTTGTTATACATATAAAACAAGTAAATCATGTCTAAAAGACAGGCTCAGGTATCAGAAATCTTTCGCAGACATATCAGTATCGTCTTCCAGGAGCAAGGCATTTATATCTACGGCCCACAGCCTCTGGTTACAGTCACGCATGTCATGGTGACTACTGATCTCGCACTTGCTAAGGTATATCTCAGCATTTACAATTCAGATAATCCGAACAGGGTCATGGAGCAAATTTTGCTTGCTCAGCCAATGATCCGGCAGAATTTCTATAAAAGAGTCAGGCATCATATACGCCGGGTGCCGGAATTGGATTTCTACATCGATGATACTACTGAAGCGGCAGATACTGAAGAAGCATTGTTTCAAAGACTGCATGCTGAGCACCAGATGGGTGAAGAAGAATAGCTGGAATTGTTAAGCTAATCCAATCAGAAAGTAGGACACATCAGGTCGTCATCGAAGTATTTCCCGAAATAGGAGAGTGTGATTTCGAAGGTTCCCTGATTGCGACTATAGTTGATTATGTTAGGAATGGCAGCATCATAGCTGATTCCTACCTGCCAATTGAGGTATTCGATTCCTGCCAGTAATCCGGCTGAATCAAAATTATATTTAAAATTGCCACCTGCAGCTCGGGCAAATGCGCCAAGATGAATACCAAACACTCCGGAATCAAAGCGGATATTTGTGCCTAAAGTGGCCATGTCCTGATCACCCTGTCGGATATAAAGAAATCGGGGATATACATTGACATAATCATTCAGAATTACTCGTCCGCCTGCATGTGCAGTGAATTTCATGGGGAGTCTAAATGATGCTGCAAACTCACCTAAGACATCATCCCGTTTGAGGAATGACACTTCAGGTCTCAATGGGTGAGCCATCGCTGCACCATAGTTGAATCCGTTCAGATACGCCTAATAATTCGAATAGGAAACACCAATACCCTGATCGAAAAAAGTAAAATTGTTACCACCCAATGCTTCACCTGTGCTTGCAGTATAACCATCTTCACCATTGAACTGATCTTCAAATGTGATGTTGGTGAAATTTATATTTCGCTGCACGAGGCTGACATACAAACCGCCGGACAGAAACTGACCCGGGCCCAGGAACTTCCGGTATGAACCTGTAATACCCATTTCTGTATTGCCAAAACTGAGTGGCCCGGCTTTATCTGTAGCAAATAATAATCCGGCACCCGCATAGTCATTATACCGGCTGTGTTTTTCCAAATCAAAACTCAAATCCATATTCAGTGCAAATACACTGAAGGGTTTCTCCAGATTCTTAAACCATTGATCTCTGAAGGCCATATTTATCCTGTAGTTACCTTCGAAATTCCCCGTAAGTGAAGGGTCCAATAGTAATGGTGCTCCGTAAAATTGGGTCAGCTATCTCTCCTGGCTCTGGACTGAAACTGTAAATAATAAACAAGTAATTCCGGCAACTATTAACTTGTAAAACTTCATACTCTGTTTATTATTAGCCCCAAAAGTAAAAAAAATCCCGAAAAAGGATATGGCTTTCTATTGTAACACATACACCCTCAAACGCTAAAGCAAAGTGCTTTGATATGTCACCAGAGGAATTAATCGTTTCTTATCGTTTTCTAAAACGATTGATGTCAATGAAATAATTGAGTTTGATAGAAAATACATCTTGTGCGTTCAGACCAAAAACATTTTTCAATGAGCCTAAAGCACTTAATTCATCACCTGTATATACTGCATCTGCCCGGGACCATACAAAGGACAGATCACTACCCGGTGCATACCGCCAGTTTATAACTGCTCTGAGGTTGAGAAACTGACTTTTCGGACCGCGGAGATTACTAAGTGTTGCTATAGCCGGATTCTGTAAATCACCATTTGAAGCTAATGTATGAATAGAATTAATGTCCTGTTTCTGCCAATAGTTGCGTGCTTCAAATGTGACATTCAGGTTATTATTGATTTTGACTTGTGGTGCCAGTTCAATTAATAAAATTGATATATCCCTGACACTGTATAGATCTTTTGAAATGTATTCATTAG
>CAZGKN010000037.1:19636-23273 GCA_964525915.1 uncultured Saprospiraceae bacterium
CTACATCCTTATTGTATTTGGTCCATCCCAAACTGCCATTAATTGATACAAAATCATTGATGCGCAGTTTAGGCTCGAATGAGATTTGATAGCCATCTCGCTTCCTTTCATTCCATTTATACCAGGTAATAAATAAATTAGTCGCAAAAGCTTTTCTGAAATCTGTCGAAATGCCGGAGTTTATTGAGATATAAGCTGGAATATTGAGCGGCGTATTAAAGAAGTTGTTATTTCCAAATGTCAGAAAATAATCCTTCGATTTGAAAGGGCTGATGGTCATATTGGAAATGATCGCAAATCCATTTTTATACAATATAAAACTTTCTAAATCAAGTTTTAAAGACCTGAATTTACCCGGATCTATATATCCGGAGTATTCCAGTTCTAACTCTGTATTTACCCGAGATAGTTTCTCTCTGGGTTTGGCATCTACAATTTTAAAATTAGCGGTTGCATTCCTGACATTAAATTCAGCTAAATACCCCAGGTCACGAGGGTCATACTTTTTCGAAACTTCTCCATAAGCCAGACCATATTGATATTTACCGGCATTCTTACCTCCCGATACGAGAAATGAATAGCCGGGTGTATAATTTCCTGTTTCAAATCTGCCGGAAAGAATGCCTGTGCCTGCAAAATACCATTGCTGGGTTTTATCTCTCAGATAAGAAGAAAGTGATGTGACATTCGCATCATAGGCACTTCCCACGCGCAGTGTGCTGGCATTGGTCAGTGTCACACTGGAATTATTTTTTAAAACCTGATCAAAGACCAATACATTTTTATTCGTCAGTGGTGAGACTTCAAACTTTGATTCGATACCGGTAGCTGTATCTCGCACCAATATTTTTCTACTTCCTTCTATTGCATTGAGCACGCCGATTGCCAGTCCTTTTTTATTCCGACCGGATATTTTGAATGCATTGTAGAGCTTTACATCAGGTATTGACTCTAACCTTTCTTTATCGTTGCCCGGTGGTAAGGTATAATCAGCTTCACCTATTCTTCTGGAATAAAAAATACTTCCTTTATCAAACAAATCTATCCCTTCGGTGAAAAATGGTCTGTTCTCATCATATTTTACTTCAAAAGCACTGTAATTAAATACTTCATTGTCAAATCTTACTTGTCCGAAATCTGGGATTATTGTCATGTCTAGTGTAAATGCCTCAGACAAACCCAGCTTTAGATCTAACCCTGCTGTTGCCTGGAGCGGCTTTATATCATCCGGCTTGTAATACAGACCTGCATAGGGATATAAAAACAAACGAAGTGGTGGTTTGATACGGGAAGGAATAATTAGTGTACCCATTTGATTGAGTGGATTCTCCTGTGTCACATCTATCGGTGACCAGGCTGCCATTTCACGGGTGTTTTTCTTGTCATAATAAATATTAAATTTCCAGGATTGAATATCTGCCGATGAGAATCTCAGAGCTGAATACGGAATCATCATTTCGGCTGTCCAGCCTTCTTCTGTTACCTGTGTCGCACTCTGCCAGACAGCATCCCATCTGCTGTCATCATCCTCACCTTGCTGGATCTTATCCAACTGCACATTTTTAGGTGTGACCGAAAAGCCATAGCCACTACTTCCGGTACCATAAGCATCTATCAGTATCCCAAATAAATCAGTATTCTGTGAGTCATCACGTAATGATAGTTCACGAAAAATTTTATCCTGTTTTTCACTGGCCCTCATTGCGATATAAAGACCTTGATGTGAGTATCCTATATATACTGTAACAGGAATACTCAGTGGAGTACCGGGGGTAGGTTCATAATTTGTAAGTTTTGTGATCTGGCTGGCTTGTTCCCATTGGGGTTCATCGATTTTTCCATCGATGGTAATGCCTTTGATGGAATCAATGGTGATACTGTATGGATTAGATGAATTAACTGTTCCTTGATTATTCTGAGCGAATGTGATGGAACAACAAGAAGCAATAATTATTAATAATGTCGAAATGCGAACCATCATATTAATTCAATTTCCAATTAATTTTTTTCAGAATCTTTTCCCCCTGTATCTGTTGAATTGCGGGAATTGCTGGCAAATGTAAATTAATTTTCTGTAGAAATATTTATTCCGGTTGCCAGGAAATAGTTGTAATCCACAGCTTTAAGTGCAGTGTAGTAATTCAGTCTGCAACCTATCGTAAAGCGAAAAGGTCGTGAAGGGGTGGAAGTCCATTTCAATGTACAATAGAACATTTCATTCTGTGGTAGCGAAAAATCACCAGCTGCAAATAGCGCATCTGCGAAGGGTGCATAAAGCTGATTACTCTTGTAATATGCAAACAGACTTGAAAATCCTTTATAATCAATAGAAATCGCTGCTTCATGTGCATTTCCTGAACTCCAGGGGATGATTGCTACTTTTTTTGAATTTCGAAAACCAAGAAAACTGTATTGAAACCCAAATTTCCAGGCTTTGGTCCAATGGTAATCTACTTTGATACTTGCAAAATAATTTAGATAAGTATAAGTGGGTTTCCATACAGTGAGACCCTGGCCGCCATTGTGATAAAACAATGCTCCGGCATTCCCTTTGACTGACCATACAGAATCTGCATAAGGGATAAAGTATATGGAATTCCCCTGAGTAAATTGTTCAGATTTTGATTGTGCTGTATCGACCAGTTGGCGCCAGTCAAGCCAGGATTCCAGACCAAACTTCTTTTTTGAAATATTAAACCGCAGGCCATATTCCAGTGGATCATTGAGTAAGGTTTCATTGCCCATTAATTGAATGGGTATTTTATGATTTGCGCCATTTCCTAATGTTCCCAGAGTAAATGAATAGTCAGGACTTAACGCATAATGAGCTGTAAATACAGGGAACCAATTAACTTTCATTGGTGCACCATAAGCCAACTGTGCCATGACACCGGCACGCAGGTAGTGGAGCTCCTTACCATAGGCAAGTGAAACTTCAGAATTATTCCCTAAAATTGTCTCGCCCGGTACCGGCCCATTGAAATATTCATTATTGAGAAAATAAAAATTGCTCTTTGAATCTAAAGCCAGTCCGTGGATGCTGTCCTTTGGTTCATCATATAAAATGTCTAATGTCTGTGCCTGACAAATTGAAATTAATATAGTCAAAAGGAAAGTCCAGACAATGCTTCTCATTCATTAAATTTTACAGGCTAAAAGTAATCATTCTGTGTCAGAATAGGTATTTTTATCCGCTGTGTGCTGAGGACAATTGTTATTTTCAGAATTAAAAAAATCAATAAATGCGAATTAAACAAAGAGAATTATTTCTAATATTTACCGGATATATCAGCTTACTTTTCATAGTTTATATCTTATTGTTTTATTTTAAATATGCAGATTTGAAAGTGATAATTTATTCCGTGAATAAATTACGGGCAGATATCAGTATGGCAGGGTTTATCACTATTATTCCCTATATTATTGCTTTATTTATTTTTAGTAAAAAGATACTGAAGCGCTGAAGCTCTATTAGAAAACTATTGTAACTATTCACCTCAAATCAATTGAAATCATTAGAAATATTATTACACCTAAATTAGAATAGTGGTGTAACCCAGTATGGGTGAAATGTTTATTAGTCCGGGGTTTTAACCCCGGGGTTGGTTAACGAATAAAGATTCGTTTGGCGCTATTT
>CAZGKN010000038.1:0-20265 GCA_964525915.1 uncultured Saprospiraceae bacterium
TGAATTAGCACAGGAAATCGCAGATTTATTAGGATTACCATTAGGAAATGCAAACCCCAATCTAAACCTTTTGATTGTTTCTTCTGTAAATCCTCTGGATTTGAAATAGGAGAGTCCGGCAGCCTTGCCATAATCTGAGTCTGTCAGATTTTGCTGAAAATGTGTCGTTGCAAAGTCATTGACCAGATATAGGCTTTCTTTTCGTTGTAGCTCAACCTTTTCCTCTGGAGAAAACTCCTTTTCCTGAATCTCGATGTTGTATTTGTGGGCCAGGTATTTAAGGGCATCCGGATATGAAATATTCTCATATTCCATGATGAAACCTACCGGTGTGCCTGAACGGCCACAACCAAAACACTTAAATATATTTTTTACAGGTGAAACTGTAAAGGAAGGCGTCTTCTCATTGTGAAAGGGGCAGAGACCCAACATGTTTACTCCACGTTTTTTCAGTGTCAGGAAGTCACCAACCACTTCTTCAATCCTTGCACGATTGAAAATCTCTTCTACTGTATTTGCCGGAATAATACCCATAATCTTCAGGAATACTGGCTAATATAAAAAATCCTGCCTTGGTATAAAGCAGGATTTTTAAAAATTTCATTATATGTTACCGGATAAACATCATTTCTCTGTACTTTGTAAGTGGCCACAGCTCATCTTCTACAATCGTTTCTAATTGATCAGCAATAATTCGGAGATTATGCATAAGTGGCTTCACAGTATAACAATAAGCATGCGCAGTACTTTCTGAATCACTCTGGTGCGCCTCCATTGTGGCGGATCGTAAAGCATCTAAAGTATTGATAAATGATTCAATTTCATTTGTCAGGCTGGTCAGAAACTGTAATTGTCCGGAATAGGTATTCTCCGGAACACCGGCACTTTTCAATGCAGTAATATTTTGTGCTACTTTAGTCTGATAAGCCAATGCTGCAGGTAGAATCATATTCGTACAAATCTCTACCATTGTCTTGCTCTCGATATCTATCTTCAGTGAGTAGGTCTCCTGCATTACTTCATAGTGCGCTTCCAATTCGCGTTCAGTAAAGATTCCTGTTGCAGCAAACAGCGATTTTACCTTTTCAGTCTTATAAACCTTGAGTGCATCCGGAGTATTGGGAGCATTACCCAGTCCTCTTCTCTTTGCTTCATTTTTCCAGTCTTCACTATATCCGTCGCCTTCGAAGATTATCGCTTTCGATTCATTGACATAGCGACGCAGGATTCCTAATATTGCTTCATCCTGTAATGCCCCTCCAGCTACCTGCTTATCCACCTCAGCTTTAAAAGCTTTTAATTGTGTGCCTACAATGGCGTTGAGTATAGTCATAGGAGCAGCACAGTTCATGCTGGATCCGACCATACGCATTTCAAATTTATTACCTGTAAATGCAAATGGGGAAGTTCTGTTTCGGTCTGTATTATCTTTTTTCAGATCAGGAACTTTAGCCATGAAAGACAATACTTCATTCACTGCTTGTTTGTCAAGATCCTTGCCTTCGGCCATGAATTCCAATATTTCATACAATGCTTTTCCTATATAGACAGACATTATCGCAGGTGGTGCTTCATTACCACCTAGGCGATGGTCATTGGATGCAGAGGCTACACTGGCTCTCAGCAAATCTGCATATTCATGTACCGCCTTTATCGTGTTTATAAAAAATGTAAGAAAACGCAGATTCCTGCCGGGGACTTCACCAGGGGATAATAGGTTTTTGCCTGTATTTGAAGCCATAGACCAGTTATTGTGTTTGCCCGATCCATTTACTCCTTCAAAGGGTTTCTCGTGCAACAAAACTGCTAACTTATGTCGTTTGCCAACTCTCTCCATGAGATCCATCAGTAATTGATTGTGATCTATGGCTATATTCAGATCCTCAAACATTGGTGCTGCTTCGTACTGAGCCGGCCCTACTTCATTGTGACGGGTACGAAGTGGAATTCCCAGCTTGTGTGATTCGATTTCCATATCACGCATAAAACTGTACACACGCTCAGGAATAGTACCGAAATAATGGTCTTCCAATTGCTGCCCTTTTACACTATGAGTTCCTAGTAATGTTCTGCCGGTAAGCATCAGATCCGGTCTGGACTCAAAGAAAGATTTATCTATAACAAAATATTCCTGCTCCCATCCCAGTGTAATACTTACTTTCTCGGCATCTTTATCAAAATAACGCAATACATCTAGTGCAGCCTCTTCAAGGATGTGCTTAGATTTGAGCAATGGGAGTTTGTAATCCAGTGCATCACCACTATAGGTCACAAAGATGGTAGGAATACAAAGTGTCTTGCCTTCGCCCACTTCTAAAATAAAGGCCGGTGAAGAAGGATCCCAGGCTGTATAACCGCGGGCTTCAAAAGTAGAGCGTAATCCACCACCCGGAAAAGAAGATCCGTCCGGTTCTTGTTGTGCTAATTCTTTGCCACCAAACTCTTCAACAGCAGACATATTGCCGTCAAGTGTAAAAAATGAATCATGTTTTTCAGCAGTCTTTCCTGTGAGTGGCTGGAACCAATGTGCATAGTGTGTAGCCCCTTGCTCCATAGCCCATGTCTTCATAGCACTGGCAACTTTATTTGCCTGATTGACATTCAGGTTTTTGCCTGACTGGATCACGGCTTTCACTGCCAGATAAGAGTCTTCGTCCAGGTATTTTTTCATTTTTGAGTCATCAAAAACTAATGAACCAAAATAGCTGGAGATTCGGGTGTCTTCTGGTAAATAACTGTATTCGATGTCTGATCGATTTTGTGTGGCATCGAGTGCGTTGAATCTGGAATAATTCATGAATTAAGAAATTTTAGGTAGAAAATGCAAAGGTATATTTTTTATCCAATGATTTTCAAAGGATAACATATCTAATTTATTGAAAAAGTTAATTTTTTTTGAAAAAATTCTTCAATTGGTAATTGTAATGAATAAGGTCAAATTAACACACATTAGTAAAATCTTGTAACTTTCGCTTTCAAGTAAGGTTAAATGATTTTCAAACCGAATAATTTATTGCGAATTGTGCTTTTTGCCGTATCAATGATTTTGATGCAGAAAAGCTTAGCGCAGGTAGCTGAAGATCAGGCAATCGACCCGATTATTGAGTCAATCGTAATTGCTAATCCCGATTTACCCGATAATGTTATTAATGATATTTCTATCCGCTTGAGCTCGCTCTATCAGGATAAACTGGATTTAAATCGGGGTGATCTCAATTTACTTTCATCTCTTTATTTACTTAATGCATCGCAAGTATCAGATATTCAGATACATATAAGTAAATACGGTAAGTTGATAAGCTATCTGGAGTTACAATCCATTCCTTCCATCAGCTTAGAAGATATTATCCGGATCCGCCCATTTTTGAAGGCTTTAGATCAGGGGGCTAAGACTCCATTTGCCTGGTCAATGTTGTATAATGGGTCTAAACAACTGTCAGTCAGATATGTGAGAGGAATAGAGGAGAAAAAAGGGTATGCGGGTGATCCTCCTCCATATCTTGGATCACCGGATAGATTGATGGTGAATCTCAGACATTCATCTTCATATAGGGTCAGATGGGGATTATCAATGGAAAAAGATGCCGGTGAGCCATTTTCCAGAGATTACAATTCACTTTATTTTGACTACATCAATTTTTATTTGAATCTGAAAGATCTAAGTCCCGGAATTAAAGAATTAGTGGTGGGTGATTTTCAGGCAAGTATGGGGCAGGGTCTTGTGATGCAATCAGGTTATGGTTTTGGCAAGAGTGCTTTTAGCACAAATATTAAAAAATCTGGACTGGGCCTACGGGCTTCCACAGGTATAAATGAGATAGATGCCTTGCGTGGGGCTGGTATCGATATGAAGCTCAATCGTTTTATTAGGTTTATGGCATTTGGCTCCATTCGGAGGACAGATGGTAATTTACTGGAACTGGACACACTTGATCCTGATAACCGGGAATATGCATTTAGTTCATTTCAGACCTCAGGCCTGCATAGAACGCTATCAGAGCTTGCTGATCGCGGTCAGATCCGGCAGACAACTGCGGGTGGATCGCTTCAATTCCTAAAAAGTGGGTTTTCTATTGGTATTAATGGCGTAGGTGATTGGTTGGATAAGAAGTTCGTAGTGACAGACAGAATTTATAACCGGTTTTACTTCAATGGAAAGAATGCCTGGAATACCAGTGTTGATTATAGTTATGCTCTACGTAACTTTCATTTCTTCGGAGAAGCAGCTATGAATGATAAGAAATCAATTGCTTTTGTTCAGGGAGCTTTAATTGGATTGCATCAGAAAGCGTCGCTGGCAATTCTGTACCGTAATCTACCTGCAAAGTATTATGCTCTACATGGCAATGCATTTACTGATCAGTCCAGTCCGACGAATGAAAAGGGTTTATATGTTGGCCTCGAAGTCAGGCCAATTGCCTATTTGCAGGTGAATGCTTATGCCGATTTCTATTCACATGATTGGGCTACTTTCCAGGCCACTGCACCTTCCTCCGGACATGATTATCTGGTCAAATTGAGTTATCAAAAGCGTAAGAAGTGGAATACCTATATACAGATAAAATATTCAAATGATGAGGTAAATGGAAGCTCCGCAGAGTCTGTCCCGGGTCTGTGGGTCAGATCCAGATTCAATATGAGACTGCATTTTAGTCAGAAGGTAGGTGCACTTTTGACATGGAACAGTAGAGTAGAATGGATGCAGTTTCAATTAGCAGATCAGCGACAGGAACATGGAACACTCATATATCAGGAATTTTGGTTACAACCAATGGGAAAACCCCTGAGTGGATTTGTGCGGTTTACACTGTTCAATACAGATTCATACGATAGTCGGATTTATGCTTATGAACATTATGTGGCCTATGATAGTAGAAATACGCCCTTTTATGGCTCTGGTTCCCGATGCAATGCCGGCTTGCGATATAAAATGTATAATGGCATTACTATTGAGGCTGTTTATAATATCACAAAGTATAAGAATACTTCAGTGATAGGTAGCGGTAATGAACAGATCAATGGGCCAATTTCATCTGATGTAAGATTACAATTACGTTATTCTTTGAATTGATATAAAGGTAATTCAAAGTATTAATTGAAATATATGTATATAAAATACATATATTCAAGTAGTTATATTTGTTTATGTAGTATGAAAAAGCCTTATTAATTACTGCTTCCTCTGAAACCAATTCTCTTCCGTGTGAATTCGATTTCCTCCGGTTTAAATACGAGGTGTTGCAGATCTTCCAGGATGATAAGATTTGGATTTTTTCTTTCTGATGCTGATTCACTCTGCTGGGAAAGTCTGAGTTTGTGTTTTTTCAGAATATCATCCACCAGGAGCCGCATGGTACGGGCGTTGCCGAAATATTTATCTCTGAACTGATAAAGGAAGTGGATATATTTTTTAAGGTGGGACTCAGCTTTTGCAGTGATTTTTTTAGTGGCAAGTTCAAACATGTTCAATGCTATCTGGATGAGATCTTCTGGCTCATAATCAAAAAATTTCAACGTCTTGTCAAAGCGACTCGACAGTCCCGGATTCGATTTGATGAATGATTCCATATTATCGGGGTATCCTGCTGCAAATACGAAAAATTTTCCACGATCATCTTCCATTCTTTTTATCAGTGCCTGGATTGCTTCCTGCCCGTAATCACTCATCGTATGATGATTAGTCAGGCCATAGGCTTCATCGATAAAAAGTACACCACCTAAGGCTTCATCGATTTTTTCATTTGTTTTAGCTGCTGTATGACCTACATAACCTGCGACTAAACCATGTCTGTCAGTCTCGACCAAATGTCCGCGTTCCAGTACACCTAATGCTTTGAAGAGTTTTGCCAATATACGTGCTATCGTAGTTTTACCTGTACCTGGATTACCGATAAGCAAAGTATGATAGAAATAATTGTTTAATAATTTTTCACCCTGACTCAATTGGAACTTTGTAACAGCGACTATATCGTGTATTTCTTGTTTTAGGGATCTAATACCTATGAGGTTATCCAGATCCTGTAAAGCCTCCTGTAATAATGCTTCATCGACAGGGATATTTGGCAGCATCTGCGTTTTTGATTGTTTCAATTTGAGTATATCGGCTTCATTAATCGTACTAAGTGCTTCCCGTGATAATTCCGCAGGTGCAGCTTCAGCCATAATACGAATGCCCAGATTTATTTTCGCTTTTTCAACCAGATCATATACGAAACGGGCATTTCCAAATGATTTATCTTTTTTTCGGTATGCGTCAATGATAATCTCTCCAAGAATATTCTTTGCTGCCGGCAGGAAATTGACTTTCATTTGCTCTGCGACGAAATCCGCAATGGCACAAAGTTCCTGAGGCAAATAGTCAGGAAAATCATAGATCATCTTGAATCTGGACTTCAAGCCTGGATTTGAATTCAGAAAATGCTTCATTTCTGCAGGATATCCAGCTACTATAACTGCAAAATCACAGCCCGGGCTGGACATTTCTTTTACCAGTATTTCAATAACTTCACGCCCGAAATCTTTTGAATCATCATTTGTTCTTGCTAAGGCATAGGCCTCATCAATGAATAAAACACCACCACGCGCCTGCTCTATGATTTGTTTGACCTTTGGTGCTGTCTGACCGATATATTCGCCAATCAAATCCACACGATCAACTTCGATCACATGACCTTTTGATAGCAAACCCATTTTTTTATATAATTTACCAATATATCCAGCAATGGTGGTCTTGCCTGTTCCGGGATTGCCGATAAAAACGGAATGTATATTTAAAATAGTGTTTGACTCCAGGCCACGGGATTTTCTGAGGTCTAAAAACCGCAGATAGGAAGCATGCTGACGAAGCCTGTTTTTTATCTCTGTAAGTCCAATGTACCGATCGAGTGTATGCATGATTGATTCAAAAGATTCACTATCATTTTCCTGGTATTGCAACTGTACAGCGGGCGAGAATAAATCAGTAAGGTACACATTAGGTAGGCCTGCGATAGTTACTTCATTCACACTAAATGGTACTATGCCTACTAATTTATCCATGAAGACAATTTCAAAAGTGTAATTCCCTTCTTTCCAATTACCCTTGACATTGGTGCCCCAGCCAGCAGTCAGATTAATGTTATTGGTACCTTTTCGGATAGTAAGTAATTTTACTACCTGACCTTTAAGCTCTCTGCTTTCATTGAATATCCGGATAAATAGTTCACAATGCCAGGTATGTGAGACTATCTTATTAGTGCAAAGCATTTCCAGATAGATAAATTGTGTCTCAGTATCAGAGAACTCAATGCAGTATTGGCGCTCATCTTCTGGTACATCGCCATAAGGACCTTCGTAAAGCTTGATAGAATCCAGAGAAAAGTAATCATTTCCTCCATTTTCTAAGTCTTCTTCACTTTCTTCAATATAAAAATAACACTTTCGCTCTTTTTGTCCTTCGATATATACTTCCCAAAAATAAGTACCTGATTTCCAGAAATTTCCTTGAATTTTATTGCCCCAGCCTTCTCTCAGGTAAACTATATTTTCATATTTCTGTATGTGTTGATTGAAATGGAGCGAACAAAGTTCAATCGGGTCACCTTCCTGTTCTACTCTGAAGCACTTTAGATTGATGGAAGCATCCCATTCATCTTCGTCGAAAAGCTTATTGTAAAATGAAAGTTCGACATAGATATAGCCTACTTCATCTTTATCGAAAACCTGTCGGTATTTCTTCTGATTATCTACCAGCCATTCTGTAGAGGAATAGCATTTCAGATCCTTGAATTTATAATATTTGGAAAAATGGGGCACTGGTTTTTATTCTATGGCTAATATAATAATACAGTATTGATATTTCATAAAAAAATACAATATTTACATGCCAAAATGATTTTTTAGACAATGAGCTTTGCTGGCTTATTTATTCACAAAAACTTATCCTGCATTTATTTTCCATGCTATTACCTAGGTTTGAAAAGATAAAGACTTTTATTTTTGATGTTGACGGTGTGTTGACTGATTCCACTTTATTGTTGATGGATGATGGAAGTCTGGTGCGTCGAATGAATGTAAAAGACGGTTATGCGATTCGTGTTGCGATCAATGCCGGATATCAAATTATCATTATTACTGGTGGGAATTCATTGAGTGTGAAAAAACGATTGAATGACCTTGGCGTTTCAGATATATTTTTACAGACAGAAGATAAGCAAACCCTAGTGCAGGAATTACTGGATAAGGGTAGAATAGTAGCTGAGCAGACCCTTTATATGGGTGATGATATCATAGATCTGGGTGCGATGAGCCTGATTGCTCTGCCAACTGCGCCTATGGATGCTGTTACAGATGTCAAATCAGTCGCGCTTTATGTTTCACCCTTTTCTGGAGGACAGGGTTGTGTGCGTGATGTCATCGAAAAGGTATTGAAAATACAAGGTGTATGGCCTCAAATGAATACTGTTTCAGGGAAAGGGATAAGCGGATTAAATGAATAAAGCTGTAGTTATATTTCGGTTATCCAGGCCACTGAATGCACTAATAATAGTAGCTGCACTCATTATTACCCGTTGGGTGACGAGTGATATCCTGGAAGATGCGGGTATTCCATTACAGATCAGATTTATTGATTTTTTATTGGCTTGTTTTATCGGAACATTGATTCTGGCAGCCGGAAATGTAATCAATGATATCATAGATAGAGATATTGATGTGATAAATAAACCTGAGCGGGCACTGATCCCTGCACATATTTCAATACAGCATGCATGGTGGGTTTATATAGGACTTAATGTGTTAGCAATGGTTTTATCCATTTATCTGGCGGTACATTATCAGATGACCGGTTATCTGATAATTCCTGTTCTGGCAATATTGTTTTTGTATATCTATTCGCTCTATTTGAAAAAGTCACCGATATGGGGTAATGTAATGATTGCAATTCTTTGTGCAGGTATGCCGCTGGTTGCTTTTTTGATAGAATATAATTCTATAATGAAACTACAGCAAGTGGATCCGGATTTATTTTACAAACTGGAACTGAAAGCCTGGAGTATGATTGTCTTTTGTTTTTTACTGGTGCTTATGCGAGAGATTATAAAAGACTGTGCGGACATTGAAGGTGACAAAGCCAGTCAGGCCAGGACATTTCCCATTTTGGTTGGGCCTGTTTGGTCAAATATCCTTGTACATACCCTCATGATCTTATATCTGATGACATTTATTTGGCTGGGTCTATGGCGATATTTCACCTTTAGGCATTCATTTCTGCTTTGGGCCATTGGTATTTATTGTTTAGTGGTGCTTGTTAGTTATTTGTTGCTCCAGTCAAATGAGAATGGCAGGGAGAAATTTAACCGGATCAGTACCGCTATTAAGATTTATCTGATTTTTGGTTTGATATTTATTCTTTTCTGAAGTACAATGAAGGGAAATTTCACTGACAAGCAATTATTGCTGGCATCCAAATCTCCTCGCAGGAGTGAATTATTGCGCTTAGCTGATTTTAATTTTACGATTATCGATAATTTGGTAGATGAGTTCGTGCCACCAGGCATGGATGTCACAGACATAGCGCAGTATCTGGCCGATAAAAAGGGTGAAGGCAACCGGAAGTTTCTGACTAATGAAAATCAAATAATAATTTCCTCTGATAGTGTTGTGATTTTGGAAGGAGAGGTATTTGGTAAGCCGGTGAATGAAGCAAATGCGATTGAAATGCTCAGTCGCTTATCTGGTAAGACACATACGGTGATTACTGGAGTTTGCCTATTGTCACTGGATAAAAAAGTCCTGTTTGATGAAAGGGCAGAAGTTGAATTCTGGCCTATAGAGGAGGAGGAAATTAATTATTACATCCGCGAGTATCGACCATTGGACAAGGCAGGTGCTTATGGCATACAGGAATGGCTGGGACTGTGTATGATCAAATCAATAAGAGGCAACTATTCTACGATAATGGGGCTACCGGTGGCCAGACTCTACCATGAATTAAAAGCTTTTTAAGCTCAGACAAACTCAGGTTCGTTCAATCCCTTATCAATAAATTTTCCAAAGGCAATGCCAAGATTGGATTCCAGCTGGCGTAACTCTTCAATTCCCTTTTTCATCCAGTATTGTTCGAAAAACTGTTGGGCTTTTTCCGGTGAATCCAGCAGGTCATGCTCGGGCAATTTATAGATGGTCTCTATATATGGACTTTCTATTTTAATTGAATATCTGCCGGCACTGGCGAAGCCGGTAACTTTGTATCTTTCTATTGATTTTTCGTAAATAATACGCATATTTGAGATTCTAACAATATAAATTAAAGCACTGCAAGATATGGAATTATTTGGTATCGGATCCCGGATTAAACATCCTGCATATCAGGAAGGAGTAGTCATCAGGCTGAATCCGGATTCTTATGATATTTGTTTTATGGCCTATGGCGTTAAGTCAATATCCAAGGAATATGACAAGTTCGAAACAATTGAAAAGATCGAGCCTGAAACAGAGATCGATTATAGTGAGATGGAGAAGTCTCTGGTCAAAATACTGCAACATTGGTGCGGGATGAGTGAACGCGTAGAATTAGGGGATAAGTGGAAAGGTGGTAAACTTGTATTAGTTCCCAATAATCCTTCAATGCAAGAAAAAGATATGCCTATCGAGACATTTTTTCATAAAATAGTGATGCTCAGGGACCGCTTGCGTATCATAGAGCAACGGATCAATGCACATAATGGCCTGAGTGATGAAGAAAAAGTTGATTTACAGCAATATATTACCAGAATTTATGGAAGCCTGACCTCATTCAACATTTTGTTTAAAAATAAGGAGCACAATTTTGTAGGTGAAAAAACTAAATCGTGATGCGAATATTTCTTTGGTTATTTTTTTCTTTCTTTTTATTTGTCAATGTAAGTGGGTGTATAGTTACGAACCCCAAATATGATAAGTTGATGCCCGGTATATGGCGGGGGGAACTGTTTCTGGATAAGCAAAATGTTCCTATAGGCGACGTGTCAAAAGTGACACGGACAAGGGATATCGATCGTAGCCCCTCATTTACGGAAGGTGTGCTGCCATTTAACTTTGAAGTAAGTTATGAACATGATTCTCTGGTAATCACATTCAGGAATGGCACACAACGAATTCCGGTGAAAAATATAAGCTGGGGGCGAAATAAAAGAAATGCCCGTGATACTATATTGATCCGATTTGTAGAGTATGACACTTACATACGTGCTGAGCATGATGAAGGGATTTTAACCGGTGCGTTCTATATGCCGCGGAAGAATATGAAGATTCCATTCAGGGCGATATCAGGAAAGAGTTATCGGTTTTCAGACATTCTGGACGCCCCTTCAGTAGATATAACAGGACACTGGCGCTCGGTTTTTGATCCATCAACTCAGCCCGATACAGCAATCGGTGAGTTTCATCAAAAGGGCAATTATCTGGATGGCACATTTCTAAGCCCTACCGGTGATTATGGTTTTTTAGAAGGGAGTGTTGATCATGACCGCTTTTACCTGAGTAGCTTTGATGGTGGGCATGTCTATTTATTTTCAGGCAAAGTGATCGGGCAGGATAGTCTGGATGGTTTATTTTACAGTGGGAATACTTATAAAACCACCTGGATTGCTGAAAAGGACAATAAGATTCATTTGCCTGACGCTACCAGTTTGATCCATGCTAATAATCAACCTGTGACTATTCGTTTTTCTGATCCTGATAGAAAAATCGTGGATATTAAAGATCCTTCCTATGCCGGAAAGTACAAGATAGTACAGGTGATGGGGACCTGGTGCCCAAATTGTAAAGATGAGACAGTATTCCTGACAGAGTATAAGCGACAGAATCCGAATGATAAGTTACAATATTTGGCTCTTGCTTTTGAAGCCTATACAGATAGTAGCCGGGTGTTTCATTTATTGAAGTCATATAAGGCAAAGATGAATATGGATTACCCGGTATTATGGGCAGGAAAAGCAAGTGGTAAAGATGCTTCTGCGAAACTGCCCTTTCTAAGTAAGATTATGGCATTTCCTACCTTATTTATATTGGATAAAGACAATCGGGTAATTTATACTCATACAGGATTTAGCGGACCAGCGACCAATCAGTATGACGCTTTCAAGAATGAATTTAAGCAAACAGTTCAAGAATTGATTAAGTAAATATGTAGAGAGTGCTTTGGTTTAATTCTGTATGATTTAAAATCTTTGTTTTACTATACAATAACAATTGCTTCTTTTTATCAAATTACTTTATATGGCGCAAAAAGTTGTTTTGATTACAGGTGCTACTTCAGGAATTGGCAGAGCAACCGCAATTTTATTATCTTCAATACCGGAGGAGTATAAATTGATTCTTACGGGACGGCGGGCTGAGAGATTGGAGGCTATACACGATGAAATTAAAAATTCTACCGGGGCTGAATGCAGGATTCTTGCATTCGATGTGCGGGATTTGTCGGCTATTGATAGTGCTTTATCTTCATTATCTAATGAATGGCAGAATGTCGATATCCTGATAAATAATGCGGGCCTGGCAAAAGGTATGGATGAGATACAGGAGGGTAATATTGATCACTGGGAAACTATGATTGATACTAATGTGAAGGGTTTGCTGTACATGAGTAGAAGAATCACACCCGGAATGGTGCAACGACGAAGTGGGCAGGTCATAAATGTTTGTAGTCTGGCAGGAAAAGAAGTTTATCCAAAAGGCAATGTCTATAATGCCAGCAAATTTGCGGTGGAAGCTCTGACCCGAGCAATGAGACTTGATTTATATAAGTACAATATCCGGGTGGGATCCATAAGTCCGGGTGCAGTCGAAGAAACCGAATTTTCTATGGTCAGGTATGATAATGACGCAGAGAAAGCCAATATTTATCAAAATTATACGCCATTGACAGCAAAAGATGTGGCAGAGGCAATTTTATTTATGATTTCCCGGCCTCCACATGTCAATATTCAGGATATTTTACTGATGAGTACGCAACAAGGAAATTCTACATTGATCGACAGAAGCGGAAGATTATAGTATAAAAACGGAAAATAATTACTTTAAATTTTATTGCCACCTATTTTTTGCTAATAATTAAAAAAATACAATTAATAACTCCATGTGTATCAGCTTGTTAATGCACATTAAATTTGGATAATATTAGAAGAAATCACTTTATATTTGCAAAAAATTTTAATTCTTATGAAAAAACAATTTGTCAAATCCAAAGACAACTTTAAAGTTACATTCAATCCGGGAGTAGAAACTGTTGGTGAAGCATCTGAAGTAGTAGTACTAGGTGATTTCAATAACTGGAATCCTGAAGATGGCCTGAGTCTGAAAAAACAGAAAGATGGTTCTTTTAAAGGTACGATTGTACTGGATAAAGATAAGGAGTATGAGTTCAAGTATTGGATCGATGGAAACGCATGGGTTAATGAAGTTAGCGCTGATAAGCTGATCTCAAATCCTTTTGGAGACAAGAATTCTATCATTTCTACTTTTGCATAAGTTGCAGTTTTAGAAAAGATAAAAAGTGAAAAGAATCCTCTGGAATTTGCCGGAGGATTTTTTTTTTGCGGTTATTGATTTATATTTAACTGAAAATTTTTCAGTAGATGTATCCGGAAGTATATCGGTTTAGTTTGTTTACACAATATGACATTTATTTGTTTAGCAAAGGTGAACACAGAAGTATATACAAGTTTTTAGGCAGCAAACTTACAAATCACCAGGGTCAGGGCGGCTGTTATTTTGCAGTATGGGCACCTAATGCAAAAGCTGTAAGTGTAATAGGAGATTTTAATCAATGGCAACATGGTCAGTTGCCATTATTTCGCAGGCGTGATGGATCTGGGATTTGGGAAGGTTTTATTTCCAATGTGCGTAATGGGGCTATTTATAAATATAGTATTCTTGATAGTAAGGGAAAGACCTGGGATAAGGCTGATCCTTATGCCTATCGCCACGAGACACCTCCGGGCACAGGAAGTATAGTCTGGGATATCAAATACACATGGAAAGATAAAAAGTGGCTGAAGAAGCGGGAGAAAACAGATAAGTTTTCCATTCCTCTTTCAATTTATGAAGTGCATCCGGGCTCATGGATGAAGCCGAAGCCGGAGGAGACCAGTTTTTATACTTACAGAGAGCTGGCTGATCAGTTAATTCCCTACGTATTAAAAATGGGTTTTACGCATATCGAACTCATGCCGGTAATGGAGCATCCCTATTATCTATCCTGGGGATATCAGATTACCGGTTATTATGCAGCTACAAGTCGGTTCGGATCGACTCAGGATCTGATGTATCTGATCGATCAGTGTCATGCAGCCGGAATAGGTGTGATACTGGATTGGGTTCCCAGTCATTTCCCATCTGACGGGCATGGACCGGGATTCTTCGATGGTACACATTTATATGAACACCCGGATCCTCAGAAAGGCTTTCATCCGGATTGGCAGAGTTTGATATTTAATTATAGCCGCAATGAAGTAAGGTCTTTTCTCTTGAGTAATGCAGTCTTCTGGTGTAGTGAGTATCATGCAGATGGGATCAGAGTGGATGCAGTTGCATCGATTTTATTTTTAGATTATTCGAGGAAGGAGGGTGAGTGGCAACCCAATAAATTCGGCGGCAATGAAAATCTGGAAGCCATCTCATTATTGCAAGAGATAAACACTGCGATACATGAGTATTTCCCCTCAGTCATGATGATCGCAGAAGAATCAACCGCATTTCCCCGGGTGACAGGTGCGCTCAGTGATGGGGGATTGGGCTTTGACTTTAAGTGGATGATGGGCTGGATGAATGATACATTAAAGTATTTCAGTATGGATCCACTTTTTAAAGCCGGAGCACATAGTATGGTGACTTTTAGTATGACTTATGCGTATTCAGAAAAGTATATACTCCCTTTTTCACATGATGAAGTAGTGCATGGGAAAGCCAGCATGATTAATAAAATGCCCGGTGATGAACAGCAGCGTTTTGCGGGTTTACGGGCTTTGTACATCTATTTATTTACCCACCAGGGTGCAAAATTATTGTTTATGGGCGGGGAATTTGGACATTCCTGGGAGTGGAATGCTGCGGCTGGTCTGGATTGGAGTTTCTTACAATATCCGATACATAAAAAACTGCAGGCTTTTGTCGCAGAGTTAAATAGGTTATATAGTAATTACAATGCTTTGTATTGTCATAATTATGACCAGAGTGGATTCAATTGGTTGGTTGTCGATGATTCACGAAATAGTGTGCTGGTTTATAAAAGAATGGGCGCCACTGCTGCAGATGAACTGATAGTCATTTTAAATTTGAAACCCGAGGTTCATGAAGATTATGAAATTCCGCTGGATACTGATTTGGATTACACTATATTATTGCAAAGTAGTCTGAAGAAGTGGGGTGGTGAGAAAGCAAAAATCGTTAATATCCAGATGACAGAAGATATAGAAAAAGATAAACCAAATAATAAACATAAAGTACGCAAGTTAAAATTGAAATTAGCAGCATACGAGGCACTCATTCTAAGTGTCAAAAAATAAAACACATGTGTAAAATTGATATTCATACGCATATACTTCCGGAGCGTATCCCCAATTGGGTAGAACGATTTGGATACGGTGGGTTTATTCACCTGGAATCCAGGAGTAATTGCGAAGCAGATATGATGATAGGTGATCAATTCTTTCGACGGATCCAGTCCAATTGCTGGCACCCATTAGAGCGAATAGCAGAAATGTATAATACGGGTATCCGCAAGCAAGTCCTATCGATTATTCCAGTGTTATTTAACTACTGGGCACAGGGTAAGCATGGGTTGGAGACTTCCAGGTATTTTAATGATTACATCGCTGAGGTCTGTCAAAAGCATCCAGACAGATATTTTGGTCTGGCCACACTTCCTTTGCAGGATCCGGAACTGGCTTGTCAGGAAATGGAGCGATGTGCTAATGAACTGGGTTTGCAGGGAATAGAGATTGGTTCACATGTCAATGATTGGAACCTGGACAGAGTGGAACTCTATCCTGTTTTCGAGAAAGCACAGGAACTGGATATGTGCGTGTTTGTTCACCCCTGGGACATGATGGGTAAGGCGCGGATGGAAAAATATTGGCTACCGTGGCTGGTCGGAATGCCCGCAGAAACATCACTGGCCATTTGTAGTATGATATTCAGTGGATTGTTTGATAAATTACCCGGACTTCGGGTTGCGTTTGCCCATGGTGGAGGTTCATTTCCGATTACGATTGGCAGGATCAAACACGGATTTGACTGTAGACCGGATCTGGTAGCTATTGATAATCCAATATCACCGGAGAAATATTTGGGTAGATTCTGGGTAGATTCACTGGTGCATCATCCGAAATCACTTGAATTTCTCATTGATCTTATCGGAGAAGATAAAGTAGCCTTTGGCTCGGATTACCCATTTCCGTTAGGTGACCTGACCGGAGGTCAATGGATTAAAGAAATGCCATTAAGCGATTTAATTAAGGAAAAGATCAATTATCGCAATGCCTGGAAATGGCTGTTTAATGATAAGGTAATACCCTCCGATTGGAATACTACAGCTTTATAAAATAGGAAACAATTGGTTTTTTGTCGCTCTGAATCCGCATGTAATATTGGCCGGGGGCCAGATTGGTAATTGGTAAACTTATCAATTCTGTATTATTGTTTTCCCATTTGAAATCTGCCACCTGAACACCCAGTGAATTCCATATGCTTAAATTTCGGACTGCTCCAAACGCAGTGGGTATATCAATTGTTATCTGATTGGTAGCCGGGTTGGGATAAATTATATTTTTAGCTACTACTGTTTCTTCGTTTATGCCATTTTTGCAGTTTGTTTTAAATACAACATTTTTAAAACTACTGGTATCCTGAATACAGACGCTACTGATTCCAACTTCGTATTCTGTACATTCTTTAAGTCCTGCTAATTGAGCTGTCGTATCACTGATTACTTTATAGGTATAGGTGGAATCAACTTTTTTCTTATATCTCATCAGGTAAGTGATAGTCGTAGTGTCACCCAGTTTCCAGTGCAGGACCGCTTTATTTTCTGTCTTACCGGTATAAAATACGCTTTGGACACTCAGACATGTATCACTCAGCACAGATGAATTAAATGAACCGAAGATATCTGAAAGATTAATGTTTTGGTTATCAGGATGAAAAATGCCATTTGCATCCCTTACCCACAACTGAATATCATTTTGACTATAGGCAAAAAATGGAAAGATCAATAAAATATATAGAATGCTTTTTCTAAACGACATAAATTCAATTTTTTTCAAATATAAGGCATGTTAATGAAAAAATAAAAGAAGCTTTCAATTTATCCTATTTAGTATTAAATCTGGGCTCGGCTACAAGGGTTACCGGATAGTGATCTGACAATAGTTTTCCATTGTATTCATGCTGGTCAGTGTAGTATCGGATTACATTCCATTGAGCATTGAAGAAGATATAATCAATCTTATATCCTTTTTTTGCACAGCTTGCATCCCAATTATTAAAGGAAGTTAACTGCCGGGAAGGTGGCTGGTTGATATCATCGGTACTCCGAAATAGCTCGCTGATGATTCTGATACTTTTATCTGAAGACTGTGCATTCAAATCACCACAAATTAGCAGAGGAACTGCCGGATCCATGAGCATAGCTCTGGCTGTAATCAATCTTGCTGATTCCTGCCGTGCTATTTTACCAATATGGTCAAAATGCGTATTGAAGACATAAAATGACTGACCTTGTTGATTATAAAATAAGGCCCAGGTGCAAATTCGTGTACATGCCGCATCCCAGGCAATGCCCGGAGATTTGGTGTCTGGTGAAAGCCAGAATGTACCGGAATCCTTTACCTGCCACTTATTCTTGTTGTAGAAAATAGCGCAATATTCACCTTCTTCCTTGCCGTCATCTCTGCCGACACCTACATAATCATACCCGGCAATACTGTCCAGAAACTGCACTTGAAGGGACAAACCTTCCTGTATGCATAAAATATCTGTTTTACTCCTGATTATATAGTCAGCCATAGCATTTTTGCGATCTTTCCAATTGACACCTTTATCTTCCTGGCCAGCTCTGCGAATGTTGTATGTGATAACCTTAAGTGAGTCAGATCCGTGTGTTATAAAGGGGAAAAGTAAGCTAAGTAATAATGGAAGAAAACCCATATATGAATTATACCTTAGTTTCATTATTCAATAGATTATCAGTTATTTGTGTTTAATAAACCGGGTTGTCCAATAAATACTAATGAAAGAAAAAAGTCAGTATGCCTGTCAAAACAAGCACAATACCCGAAATCTTTTTTTCATTATGTTCGATGAAATGACTATTTATCATTTTGATGCCTCTGTACGCCATACTAATCAGAAATATAATAGAGAGGATACTACCAAGCGCATAAGTAATACCAATAATCAGGACACTTTGAAATCCATATGCACCAGCAGATAGAAAGAAAGTTTCTACTTCCAGACAAGGTGAAAATAACATAAGTAGAATGAAATACAGTATCCACTTTTTCTTGCTTTTATTATAGGCGTTAATTTCATTTTGTTCAGAATGATGGTGATGAGGGCTATTAATAGTCAGATACACCAGCCCGAGTATAATGAGTAGGAGTGGAGCTACAATATGAACGAAACTCTCCATCTCATGAGAAATTTTCATACCTATGAAGCCCAGGATAAGACCCAGTACCAGTGTGCCTGCCACATGTGCAACTGCAACAATCCAGCTGATGCCAAATAGCTCACGGTTTGTCCATCGTTCATTTCTTGCCACAGCCACGAGAGGCAACCAGTGATTTGGAATTAAAGCATGTACTATGCTTAAAACTAATGTTCCGATAAATAATGTCAGCATGTCCGAAAGGTATGTAATTATTCTACAAAACAATGATTTTGCAAAAATTTATTAAATTGAAAGCATAAAAGCGTTAAATTATTTTTTTTTTTGAAATTGAATTATATTTTTGTGCTTAGCTGAACCTTTATACAAAATACATAAATAATTAGAATTTGAACGCACAAGGCCTCATTAAACATACAAGTCTCGCCTTTACATTCATCCTGTCTTTAGTAATTCTCTCTAAAATTATACCCAATGAACTCAGACGTACAGACAAGTACAATACGTCAGACATCAGAACATTGGGAAGTTTTGATATCGTAGAGCCTAATATAAAATATGGTTTTGCGCTAGACACTTTCAATACACAAGAAGTATCAATAGAAAAGAATCAGACTTTTTTGTCTATTCTGAATGGATTCACACAGAACGATCAGCAATCTTATAATATCATAGCAGCCAGCAGGCAAAAAATCAATCTGAATCTTATCCGGCCTGGAATGAAAATGCTCTTGCTGAGTAGTAAGCAATCAAACGATCCTGATTATTTAATTTTCGAACCAGATGTATATAAGTATGTAGTCTTTGATTTGAATAACCCGGATAATTTTAGTGTTAAGTACAGACCGATTGAGAAATCAATTGAAACTGTTTCCGGAATAATGGATGGGTCGTTGTGGGAGACGATTAATAAGTATGATATGGATCTTTCATTGGCATCTCAGATGGAAGATGCGATGGAATGCGCTTTTGACCTGAGCCGTGCCAGTAAGGGTGATGTCATCAAGATGGTATATGAGAAGAATGTCATTGACGGCGAAGAAGTAGAAGCTGGCCGCTTATTAGCTGCTTATTATAAAGGCAAATTAGGCGAGAAACATGTTTTTTATTTTGATAATGGTGATGAGAAAGGTTATTTCGATCAGAATGGGAGACCGATGAAAAAGTCATTCCTGAAAGCACCTGTGAAATATGCACATATTAGTTCGCCCTACAGTACATCCCGTTTGCATCCGATCCTGAACCGGGTTATTCCACATTTGGGCACTGATTTTGCCGCACCTTACGGCACACCGATCCTGGCTGTAGCTGATGGTGTCGTAGAAGCCGCATCATTTACATCAGGAAATGGTCGTTTTGTTAAGCTAAAGCATAGTTCTATCTATTCTACCCAGTATCTGCATATGTCAAGATTTGCCTCAGGAATCCGAAGGGGCAAACGTGTAAGACAGGGCCAGGTAATCGGCTATGTCGGAGCAAGTGGATTGGCGACAGGTCCACATGTCTGCTTCCGGTTTTGGAAAAATGGACGACAGGTCAATTATAGAAACCTGAACCTTCCTGCCCCAGATCCTATGCCTTCCAGAGATATGAAAGAGTTTAAGACAGTCAGGAATGATCTGATGACAAAACTTGCA
>CAZGKN010000038.1:20275-22640 GCA_964525915.1 uncultured Saprospiraceae bacterium
CCGGGACAAAAGTTGGTACGTCAGAACAGCCTTGAAGGCTTTGTCTATGAAAAACCCTGATATTCCGTTTTTCCATATTATATAGTTTGTTATCTTTATCACTTCACCGAGTGTAATAGAGAAGTAATATGATCAGACAATTGCGAGAAGCTTATAATAAAAGTTTCACTGAAGAGAAATATCAAAAACTTTGTGAGTCCCTGGTTATTGAGAATCGTTACAAATCCAAATTTAGAATAGCTGAGACGCCCATTTTTATTCCGGAAGATTTATACGCTAAGTTGCTCAAGGCAGGAGATCAATTGATTGATTTTCTTACTTCTGATAAATTTAAATCTGTCTCAGAGACAGTATTGTCAAAGGTGGGAAGGAATATTCCAGCGGAAGATAGTAATTCAACATTTCTTCAGTTAGATTTCGGTATTAGCAGGGATACGACGGGAAATTTGTTTCCGTATCTCATTGAGATGCAGGGATTCCCTTCATTGTACTTCTTTCAATCGATGTTAAGCAAGGCATACAAACAATTTTTTGATGTGCCGGCTGAGATGAATAATTATTTTGGTGGGCTGGATGAACAGAGCTATCTGTCACTAATGCGTGAAATCATTGTAGGAGATAGCCGTCCGGAAAATACTGTTCTGCTGGAGATTGATCCGGAGAATCAGAACACAGCCATTGATTTTTATGCAACTAGAGAAAAACTGGGTATCAAAGTACTAGATCTGAAAGATGTAAAAATTGAAGGTCGGGATCTTTATTATCTGGAGAATGGGCGAAAAGTCGCCATAGAACGCATTTATAATCGTGTAATCTTTGATGAATTGGATCAAAGAAAGGATTTGAATCTTCAGTTTGATTTTACACAGGATATTAATGCTTTCTGGGTGGGTCATCCTAACTGGTATTTCAAGATTAGTAAATATATTTTGCCATTCATCGAAAATATACCCTATGTGCCAGAAACACGTTTCCTGAATACCTATGCATCCATCCCTGAAAATTTACAGGACTACGTTCTTAAACCATTATTTTCATTTTCGGGTTCCGGTGTGGTTTTCAATGTTCATCAATCGGATATAGATCAGGTAAAGGATCCTGAAAATTGGGTGCTGCAGAAAAAGGTGCATTACGAACCTGTAATCGAATCAATAAATCCCGCTGAGCCGGTAAAATGTGAAATCCGTTTAATGTATGTCTGGAAACAAGGTGCGGCAAGGCCTCAACTGATTAATAATATTGTACGCCTGAGTAAAGGGGATATGATTGGTGTGAAGTTTAATAAGGATAAGGACTGGGTCGGTGCCAGTTGTGCCTATCATAGCTGATTAGAGTCATGGAGATTAGAAATGCCAATATCACCAGCCTGATTCCACAGAAGCCACCATTCGTAATGGTTGATCAGTGTATAAGCCATGATGAACAATTTACTAAGTCCATATTTAAAATTATGGCAGAGAATGTGTTAGTTGATTCCGGATATTTCACCGGATATGGATTGATAGAAAATATGGCACAAACAGCAGCAATCCGCTCCGGCATACAAGCGCTTCATTCCGGCGAGAAATCAAAGACCGGATTTATCGGCACTTTAAATAATGCCCATATTTATCAATTGCCTGAGGTAGGTAGTGAGCTAACCACTACTGTACACCAGACTACACAAGTATTAAATATCATAGTGATAAAGGCAACTTGCCATTGTGCTGACATACTGATAGCTGATTGTCAAATGAAAATAGTGTTAATGGATGAGTTTTGAGTTTATACCAGAGGATAAAGTATTAATCGCCTCGGTGTCTATTCCTGTACGTTTCAGTGAAGTAGATTCTATGGGAATTGTATGGCATGGAAACTACCTTCAGTATCTGGAGATCGCAAGAGAACAGTTTGGCAGGCAGCACAATTTAGGTTATTTGGATATTTATGCAATGGGGTACCAGGTACCGCTGATAGATTTGAATATTCAATATAAATGGAAACTACAATATGGTGATACAGTTATTGTCAATGCTACGTATAAATATGTAGAGGGGGCAAAAATTGTTTTTGACTACAAAATGACTCTGGTTGATTCTGAGCGTGTAATAGCAACTGCTACTACAACTCAGGTCTTTTTGGACATGGAAGGCAATCTGATGCTCATCAAACCAACATTCTATGAAGAGTGGCAACGTAAAAACGGGTTCATATCATGAAACAAAGTTTTTGCACCCAATCAGCTATTGTAAGGGCCGATGACTTTTCTGTAAATCAATACTTTCAACAAGTTTTAAGTGGGGACACCTTATTGCGTCCGGTAAGTTATGATGAAGACATCACAGGTTATGCAAATAAGATTGTATCATCATTCTGGTCGCAATTA
>CAZGKN010000039.1:0-22012 GCA_964525915.1 uncultured Saprospiraceae bacterium
ACTTTAATCTTGATCTATTTAAAACAAATGACCTTTCCTGCTATAATGAAGAAGCAACAGTAGGTGTCAATATCACAGACAATTCAAATATTCCGGGTGCCACATATACTTATACTTACAACTGGACTACAGATGTGGGCTTTATCGTATCAGGGCAAGGTTCACCGAATATCAGCGTAGATGCACCGGGTAATTATACCGTGATTGTAGGTGTAAATTTCGGTGGTGCAGAATGTTATTTCCAGAGCGCATCAATCTATGTCGATGTTGACAAAGCCGCACCCACTGCAGATATAAAGTTATTACAACCACTGGATTGTAAAAATGATCTGGGCATTCTCAGTGGACAATCCAGTTATCCTCTCCCTTTAGGATATCAGTGGTTCACCAATGACGGAAATATAGTGGGCTCTGATATTGCTGACTTGATTTCTATCGATAAAGGCGGACGATATTTTCTCATTGTTCAAAATCTGATCAATGGCTGTAGTGACACCGCATATATTGATGTCGAGCGGGAAGGTTTCCAGGTCAATTCTACCATCATTCCCTCTGCAAAAATCAACTGTAAAAATGATACCATTTCTATCAATGCCACGGTCATACCTTCTGATAGTCTGACCTTTAAATGGACTACTACTGATGGACATATCATTGGCCCGATAGATACCCTGACCATTCAGGCAGATTCGGCCGGAACTTATGTGCTCGAAATTACAAACAAAGAGGGTTGCACGATTACCAAATCAATAGTGATTGGCGCAGACAGATCCTTACCCATGCTGGATGCCGGGATGGATCAGATCATATCCTGTAGTAACCCACAGATCAGGATTACTGGTACGATTACCGCACCTAATGATTCATTTGGGATATACTGGAGTGTAGATGGCGACATATTATTGGGCATTGATACTACACGTCTGATTATCACCAGCCCCGGGACTTATGTGATGCATGTGGTGGATAGCACAAATTTTTGTGAGAATACAGATACACTTGTCGTAAAAGCTGACATCAGCCGACCGGAGATTAAAGTCAGCCCATTTGATTCACTGACTTGTCGGGATTCTGTAATTCAACTCATTAGCTCGCTTACCAATCCAATCGCCGGAGCCATTTATCAATGGAAAACAGGTAATGGAAATATTATCGGTGCTACCAATACGCCACAAATCAATGTAAATCAGGCCGGAACCTATACATTGGTTGTCACTAACCCTTCCAATAATTGTAAGGATTCGATCAAACTGAACCTCACCGGCTCTACTGACTGGCCTACAGCCTTTGCCGGTAGTGATAAGTTGCTGGATTGTAATCTCACGTCACTGCAATTGAATGGCACTTATCAATCCAATGATTCGCCAGGTGATATTCAAATTAAATGGACCACTGTCGGTGGCACTATTGCAAGTCCGGATGATCAGTTAAACATCGATATAACTGCACCGGGACTGTATATTCTCACCGTTACTAATAAATTAAACAATTGTACTGCTACTGACACTGTTCAGATAAATCAGCAAAATGACAAACCGGTCATACAAATTCAAACTCCACTGGAAATTACCTGTGCACGAGATTCAGTAATTCTGATACCTTCCTGGACTAATGCCGGTATAAATCCGATGACCCAATGGTCCACACTGGACGGCAATATCCGCACACCCAATGATTCGATCATCACTGTAGATCAAGGTGGGACATATACATTACTTATCCAGAACCTGACTTCCGGCTGCACTTCAGTGGCCAATATCAAGGTCAACATGGATACCACCGCACCTGTATTTAATATTCCTATACCTAATGAGATTACTTGTGCTGTAAAGCAAATCAATGTAAATGTAAATATTACGAATGGTGCAGATTACTCTTATAGCTGGTCCACATCAGGTGGAAATATTCTCTCAGGGCTCACTACTCAAACAATATTAGTGGATCAAACCGGGCTTTATACGGTAACTGTCACTTCCAATTCCAACGGTTGTACTGCTGTCAATACTGCTCAGGTTAAATCGTCAGCTGAAATACTTCAGATTGATGCCGGGAGTGATAAGAATCTTGACTGTATCACAAAACAGGTAGATCTATCTGTCTCAGTGAATAATGAACCTACAAATCTTCAGTTTCAATGGGGCACCAGTAATGGGCAGATCCCCGGAACAGGTGCCAGCCGGACAATTTCAGTTAACCAACCGGGTACTTATATAGTGGAAGTAATGAACCCGGTCAATCAATGTCTGAGCCTGGATACAGTAATCGTCACACAAACAATCACTACTCCGTCATTCTCCGGTCTGCGAAGTACGGAATCTGACTGTAATGATATTGGAGGAAAAATTCTTTTTGACTCCATAGCTACCTCCAGACAACCGTTTAGTTTTAGTCTGAATGGAAGTCCGGCAACACCGGTTAATAATAGTTTTTCTGCTTTCCCCAGTGGTGAATATACACTACAGGTTACTGATGCCAATGGCTGCACAGGGACTGCTAAAGTTACCATTGATAAGTCGAAAGGATTTACAGTCTCTTTACCCGATTCCATCACACTGGAGACCGGAGACAGCTACCAGATTAATCCCGACTTCTCTATCAGTTCGGATCATATCGTCAGTACCCAATGGGGCAACACAGAGTTTCTAAATTGCAATCAATGTCTGAGCCCAATATTCACTGCAGGGACTACTTCACTGGTTACACTCAGTGCGGAAGATGATAATGGCTGTACAGCGAATGCCGATATTTACTTTAAAGTCAATAAAAAACCACCCAAAATCTATATTCCCAATGTATTCACACCTAATCACGACGGCGTAAATGATAAGGTCTTCGTACAGACTGATCCTGTGACTATCCAGCTAATAGACGAATTCAGGATATTTGACCGCTGGGGTGCAGAAGTATATTTCAGTTCGGATTTTGCTCCAAATGACCCAAAAATAGGATGGGATGGATATTTCAAAGGCAAACGCGAAAACCCCGGAGTATTTGTTTATTTTCTGAAATGTAGAGATATTTACGGCGATCAGATCTTATTGCGCGGTGATATAACACTGATAAAATAAGCTGTTTTTTTTTAATTTAACTGTTAGAAGTATGAATAATCTGACGTTTCAGGAAGAGATATTGGAAGGGATTCCTGATTATCTGCCGGAACACTATACTCCGGATACCAGTTTATCCCATGCACCTGTCCGGAATATTAATGGTGTACTGTCCCAGGATGAAAAGGCTCTTGCTGTCCTGAATGCCTTACGCTATTTTGATCCTAAATTTCATTCCGAACTCTATCCGGAATTTATAGATGAACTGGAAAAATATGGCCGGATTTATATGTACCGGTTCAAACCACATCATCCCATCTTTGGCCGACCGATCAACGAATATCCGGCACAGAGTCATCAGGCAGCAGCTATCATGGTCATGATTCAAAATAATCTGGATCCGAAAGTAGCCAAGCATCCGGAAGAGCTTATCACCTATGGTGGTAATGGTGCAGTATTCCAAAACTGGGCACAATACCGGCTTACTATGTATTACCTCTCTCAGATGACCAATCGTGAGACGCTGGTCATGTATTCCGGGCACCCGATGGGACTTTTTCCATCGCACCCTGATGCACCCAGAGTCGTAGTCACCAATGGAATGATGATACCTAATTACTCATCAAAGGAAGACTGGAATAAATACAATGCACTGGGAGTAACTCAATACGGACAGATGACTGCTGGTTCGTACATGTACATCGGACCTCAGGGCATCGTACATGGCACCACCATCACGCTGCTTAATGCAGGTCGGATGCTGGGCTTTGGCGATCATCTCACAGGACGGCTATTCATCACTTCTGGACTCGGTGGCATGTCAGGTGCGCAGGCGATCGCAGGGAAGATAGCCGGCTGTGTGACACTTATAGCTGAGACCGATCCACACGCTGTACAACAACGAATCACTGATGGATACATAGATGCATCCAACGTATTTACAGATCTGAAAAAACTTATTAAAAAAGCGCAGATATCGAAGCAGGAAGGATTAAATGATACTTTAATTTTTGCAGGTAATGTCGTGGATCTGTGGGAGTATCTGGCCCAGCATAAAATAAAAGTAGAATTAGGATCAGACCAGACCTCGCTGCACAATATTGATGATATGGGTTATACACCCGTGGGTTATACCTTTGAGGAGGCCTCAGCACTCATGTTATCAGATCATCCGGCATTTATGAAAGCGGTCAGTGCTTCATTGATCCGCCATGTAGCTGCAATCAATACCCTTTGTGCAGAGGGCATGTATTTCTGGGATTATGGAAATGCTTTTCTGAAAGAAGCCGGTGAAGCCGGTGCAGATATCTGGAAGGATAAGAAAAATAAAAAATTCAGATATCCGAGTTATGTAGAGGACATCATGGGCCCCATGTGTTTCGATTATGGATTCGGGCCATTCAGGTGGGTATGCATGAGTGGCAAGAAAAAAGATCTGGAAAAGACAGATAAAATAGCCGCGAAAGTGCTTAAAAAAATGTTACAGAGTTCACCGGAAGAAATCCATCCACAGCTCAATGACAATATCAAATGGATAGAACAAGCTCATATCAATCTACCCATCGTCGGTACTAAGTCACGTATCCTGTATGCAGATGCAGAAGGTCGCGTAGCAATCGCTCTGGCTTTCAACAAAGCCATCAAAAAAGGTAAATTACATGGACCCATAGTCCTCGGCAGAGATCACCATGACGTCTCAGGTACGGATAGCCCCTATCGTGAGACTGCCAATATCTATGACGGATCAGCATTTACAGCCGATATGGCTATACAAAATGTCATCGGTGACAGTTTCCGGGGCGCTACCTGGGTTTCAATACACAATGGCGGAGGCGTAGGCTGGGGTGAAGTCATCAATGGCGGTTTTGGCTTAGTTCTCGATGGTTCTGCTGATGCAAAACACAGAGCTAAATCCATGTTGCTTTGGGATGTGTATAATGGCCTGGCCCGTAGAGCCTGGGCGCGCAATCCACATGCGATGAACACCACAGAGCGCGCTGCCGGGTTACACCCGGAGATGAAAATAACACGTGCTTCGCTGGTAAAAAATACTATCCAAAATAAAATAAAAAAACAATTTAAGAAGTGAAATAATTGCGGCTGTCTGTATCAGTCCCGATGTTTCGACTGAACAAGAAAAAGAAAAGGCACCTTGTGTTTTATTGTATTGTCAGAAGCGTAGGCTGAGCATACGCTTAACTTCTTAACTAATTGAATGTACGGCGTAGGCTTCCCGACCTATTGGGACAGGCTCAGCCTACGCCATGTAGTTTTGAATTACCAAATTCTTGAGTTATACTATCAATCGCTTATTTATCTCATTAAAAAAACTGTATTTTACAGGATAATTCAGTTGATTCACTAAACCTTAATATCCGTGAAAATGAAAAATAAGGATCGTTTATTACGCAAAACTGCACTATTGATTCTTAGCGTGCTATTAATTACACCAGTTTTTGCGCAATGGAAATTAGCCCCGAACCTGCCACCTACCATGAGTGGATTAACTGAAGTAGTATTCCCGGCAGAAAATGCAGCATATCTCTGTGGATATGAATATGTATATAAAAGCAATGATGGCGGACTCTCCTGGCAATCAATCCTGGATAAAGGGCCCTTTGCTAATTTCAATAATCTATTGTTTATTAATGCAGATACCGGTTTTGTAAATCTGTATGGTACAATTTACAGAACATTGGATGGCGGAATAAACTGGAATAGCATTTCCGGTAATCATAGTCAGGCGCTGAAAGAATCAGACGGTGCATTATATACTTCCTATGTCAGTAATGACACTACTTATATAATAAAATCTACCAATCTGGGAGACCAATGGACTACAATCTATAAAAATCATGCAGATAAAGCGCAACCCTACTTATTCAGCTTTATCGATTCACAAAATGGCTATTTCATAGATGTCAACCATCCGGATAGGGTATTAAAAACTAATGATGGCTGTATCACGATGGATACTATATGGATTACTACTGGTGATATCATACCGCAAGCGCAATTTGATTTCCTGAATAGTGAACACGGATACTTATATGGGAGTTGGGGTAGTCAGTCTGACCCAAGTATGACCTGGAATACAGGTACATTTTATTTTCCGATAGATCTGGATGGCTTTGGTGTCCTGCCAGTATTGGATCTCTGTTTAAAGGCTTCGAATTTATACGCATCTAATCTGTATGGAAAGATATTTGTCTCGAAGGATTACGGACAACGCTGGACGCAGCAACAGACTCCTTCTACGGATCCGATTTATTCGATTGCATTTCTGGATGATAAAAGAGGAATTGCCGTCAGTGAGAACAAAGTATTTTATACTATTAATAATGGATTGAGTAATAAGAATCAGAATTCAATAAAGGATCAAATGACTATTTGTCCAAATCCCGCCGGAGATTATTTCCGAATAGACGGAAACGTTTTACAAAATATCAAAAAAGTTCAAATAGTAGATATAAATGGTCGGTTAATAAGAGAATATTCTGGTAACAGTAACTTATTCCGGACCGATGGAATCAAAAGTGGTGTATATATTGTCAAAATTACCAGTATGCATGCAGAACCAATAAGTAAAAAACTGATTATTAATTGATAGAATTATTCCTGTATTATTTTTTGTTAATGTACAATAATTAAGAAAAATGATTCAAAATCTTGCAAAGATGAAAGAAAAAGGCAGTTATGGTGTGGACGCTCCGCTAGTCGTCAGGAATTTATTCGCAATAGGTACTTTGCTGCTAATAATCGCGGTAATATTATTTTTTTTAGGTCAATATAGCACTTTAACATCGATTATCCAGACAATGATAGTTACAGGTGTTATTCTGTTGATCGAAGGCTTCCTAATGTTAAGATATGCCAGAATCGGAAAGTTCAAACATCGGGACAGGATGCTTGCTTTGCATGACTGGAGCGGAGATGAAAGGGTTCTGGATATAGGTACAGGAGCGGGCCTGCTCATGATCGGTGCTGCTAAGAAATTAACTACCGGCAAATCTATCGGTATTGACATCTGGAACAAGGAAGATCTGAGCAATAATACAATTAATCAGGCCAATCAAAATATAATCGCTGAAAATGTGGAATCTAAAGCCGAAGTATTCAATGAAAATATAATTAAGACCAGCTTTGATGATCAACCATTTGATGTGATACTGAGCAATCTATGCCTGCATAATATTTACAAAAAAGAAGATAGAGTAAATGCTTGTAGAGAAATCTATCGCCTGATCGCTGATGACGGTGATGTAATCATTTCTGACTTCAGACACACTGGAGAATACAGCAAAATACTAACAGAATTGGGCATGCGAGTCGAGAAAAAAGGCTATTATTTTTGGGATGTTTTTCCGCCATTAACTGTAATCCAGGCAAGAAAAGGCAAATAATTAAATAGGCATATATTAAAATTGACCTCAATACGAAATACATCTTACGTCATTGTTTTGCGTCAGGGATAGTAGCGGACACGAGTGACGAAGGAGCGAAGTAAAGCGCATAGCCCGACCCGGCGAAACAAAGTGAGAGCCGGGTGACGCCCAAATTACAATTATTACACCTGAAAAGTAAACGATCTAACCCAACTTAAACTCACTACTCCTCTTCACCATCGTCCTCGAAGTCATTAAGGATATCATCCATCTGTGCTATTTCAGATTTGAGCTGTGCCTCATCACCGAGGATCCATACACACATTTTCTTCTGATCCCATTCATCTTCTTCGATGATTTCTTCACGCCAACATTGTGCAGCTTCATTGAGAACAGATATGACCGAAGCTTTGGTCTCAAAATCTTCTGCCGATAACAACTCCCCAAAATCGCGAATGACAATCTCAAAACAATTCTGGCTTAGCCATTGCAGGTCAGTTAGCATGTCATACAGCGCATCCAGATTATCATCGAAGTACTCCGGAAACTCCAACTCCTGCACCATAAATTTGTAGAAGGCTTCCAGCTCAGTGAGTTCCTGACCTTCGACATGAATTACTTTTTTGTTATTGCCTATTTTGATGACTGTATCAGGGGCGGCAATGCGAATGTAGTCCATTGAAAAAATTTATTACTTTTCTTTGATTAATATAAATGTACGATAATGATCGGGTGTATAATAGGCATGCTTGCTACTCGTGATAAGCCGCTCAGGTCCACGGTTTCTTCCTCTGACTTTCTTTCTGACATCCCATTCACGATAAAAGATTTTCTTTTCATCATCGAATATCGGTAGCTTTTTTTCTCTGTTATAAAATTTTCGTCCACCTACAAAGCCCTGAGGTGAACGATTCTGTTTACGAATATAAGTCAAAGTTTCTAATACGTATAGTGGGATATCTGAATTTTCTTCTTTCGCAGAAATAATTTCTCGTGGGGATTGTACAACTGTATGCGGTACAGTAACCGAACGAGGCACTTCTTGTCTGCAAGAGGCAAACAGGCAGGCGATTAACACATGGAGAAAAATCAGTGGAAAGCAATTCCTTCTACTTAAATAAGACATAATTTGGTGGCTCAGGCGATTAAGGACTCCCATCGGGTCATGTGTTCCAGCAATTCTGCTTCCTTAGCTTTAAACTTGTTTAAAATCGCAGTATGCTCTGCAGAGTCGTAAAAGCCGGGTACGGCCATCTTATTCTCCAGTTCTGCAATCTCTGATTCCAACTGGTTGATCTTCTTCTCTACCTTTTCGATTGCTTTCAGATCAATTGGATTGAGCGCTTTTGGTTCTTCTTTCTTCGGTGCTTTTGTCTTATGTGATTGCTCTACCTGGCGGAAATTCTCCACATCCCGTTTTTCAAGGAAATATTTGATATCGCCCAGATACTCTTTTGTCGTGTGATCCTTGAACTCAATAGTCCGGTCAGTCAGACCATCCAGAAAGTCCCGGTCATGCGATATGACGAGCAATGTACCATCATACGCCTTGAGTGCATTTTTCAGTACCTCCTTGGTGTTGATATCCAGGTGATTTGTTGGTTCATCCAGTACTAATAAATTAATCGGATTCAGTAGTAGCATAGCCAGTGCCAATCGGCCGCGCTCACCACCGGAGAGCACACTTATCTTCTTGTCCACATCTTCACCGCTAAACATCAGTGAGCCTAAGATAGCCCTTACTCTGGTGCGCATATCCAGTGGTGCGGCTTCTTCCATCACCTCCAGTAATGTACGCGAACTATCCAGATTCCCGGTCTGATTCTGCGCATAGTAACCTAATGCAGTGTTTGTTCCCATGTGTACTTTTCCACGCTCAGGATGAAGCTCACCGATCAGGATCTTAGCCAATGTCGATTTGCCCATACCGTTTTGCCCTACGAAAGCAACCCGCTCTCCTCGGGTCAACCGAAAATCTACATTCTCAAAAACTAATTTATCAGAGAATGACTTTGTCACGTGTGCGGCATCCAGCACTATCTCAGCCGATCTGGGCGCCGGCGGGAACTGAAGCCGGATAGCCGATGTATCCACTTCATCCAGCTCGATACGATCCATCTTATCCAGTTGCTTCTGCATAGACTGAGCCATGGAGGTCTTGGTCGCCTTAGCCATGAATCGTGCTATTGTCTTCTCGCGTGCAGCAATTACTTTTTGCTGATTTTGAAAGGCAGCGGCCAACATCTCTCGTCGTTCGGCACGCTGTACAAGATAATTGGTGTAGTTCGTCTGATAATCATGAATCTTGCCTAATTCCAGTTCCAGTGTCCTTTTTGTGATATTATCCAGAAACAATTTATCGTGTGAGATGAGAACTACTGCACCTTTATAGTCTTTCAGGAAATTCTCTAGCCAGATGATAGATTCGATATCGAGGTGATTGGTCGGTTCGTCCAATAGCAGGTAATCCGGTGTAGTGAGGAGCATCTTAGCCAACTCTACGCGCATTTGCCAGCCACCACTCAGGTGCTTCATCTTTTTTTGAAAATCATCGCCCGTAAAACCCAATCCCTTCAGGATGCGCTCTGCATTCGCTTCTTTCATGTTACCACCGCGATACTCAAACTGTTCCGTCATGTGCGCTATCTGATCGATGAGATTTGCATAGCTGTCACTCTCATAATCTACCCTGTGATTCAATTCGTCGATAGCTGCATTCATCTTCGTCTCCAGTGCATTGAGCTCTTCAAATGCACTTAGCGCCGCTTCCATCACCGTTTGCTCACCCTCGATGACGATATCCTGATGAAGATATGCTACAGTTAAATTTTTGGGCTTATCTACGGTTCCGTCATAGCGTGTGATCTCACCGGCAAGTATCTTGAGAAACGTCGATTTACCTGCGCCGTTCCTGCCAGTCAGACCGATTTTCTCACCGACCTGGATAGTGGTAGTAAGGGAGTCAAACAGGACGCGATCACCGTATTGGATATACAGATTGGAAACTAATATCATGTGTCTTTATCAATCAGAATGCAAAAAAACAAAATTATTCGCTAAACATTATGCGTACTATTTCTGATTGTAGTAAAATACTTGCCATTCCCAATCCTAATAAATACAAATGGTCAACATGAAACGCTGACTAATATGGTGAAAGATATTCCTAAAATAGGGTACACATCTATCACTTCTGTCCAGGTATCAATTTCCATTTCTTGAATTTTGATTTCGACATAATACTATAGACAATACCCAGGCTAAATGTAGGTTTATCATTATAATGAGGCCTATCTTTAAAACCAATAAAATAAGAATGGCTAATCTGTACAGTAAGTGCTATATGTTTGGCAGGATAAATACCAGCATTAAAAAATGGGGTAAATACGCTGAATGCCCGACCTTCATTGAACCCTACCTTGCTTACTACATTAGAATACCCTAACAAACCGGAAATTTTATTCTCCTCTACATCGAAAGAGACTAATGTATTCTTATTATAACGTAGATATGTATAGGTCACCCCGACACCCAGTTTTATCCTGGATAAATTGAATCCCAGGTGTGTGGTATTTCCTAAGGTCAACCGGTTCGTACGGTATGTCTTATCATTGGGCACCCATCCGTAATTTTCCTCACCTGCTAGTTTCTCATATTTGGTTCCCTTGATATCCAGTGACTCTATACCAAAACCTACATTCACACTGCTATAAAAATAAAAAACACCTTTATAGAAAACAGTTCCCGGCGAAATATAGAGATCACCCCCCCGCTCAAATTGGCTATAGAAGTACCCTGACCCTCTGGATCCGACTTTTGATGAGCCATTATTATAGTATGAAATACCTTCATTAAGAAAAAAATGTTTTCCGATCACATGATCGAAGTCCAGATTGATCTGCGTAGTAGGGCGATTACTATCTGTGCTCTGCTTAGTTCCAATCTTGACACTACCGGCTATATCCCAGGCTCCGATAGAATCCTCTACCATCGGTATATGCCGCTTGATGGCCACATCACGCGCTGCTTTATAATTTATAGTCGATACAACATCACTAAAAGTAATACAACTCTGCAGGGAAAAGCAAATGCAGGTCATGAGCAAAAGATGATAATGTTTCATAAGTTTTTCATTTAAAATGAAAAAGGGTTTATTTAAATCAAAGATAAAGATACGGAAAGTACCTCACTTTGAACGCCGGAAATAATTTCCCTTCAGCAGAGTGCTTTTTTTAATCCCGCACAATCCAAAACTCAGTCGTCACCTATTTTTCCAGATCTTTATTCAATTCATCAAACTTTTCGCGCACACTAAGGTATTTTGCCTCGATAGTGGCTATCTGCTTTTCTTCATTAATTAGCATCATATCGAATCGGCGGTAATTATCTTCGATTTTCTTTCTGAGATTATGAATATACTCTTTTAGATTTCTGGAAATCTCTTTATCCAAAGTGGATTTGCCCTTAGCTATTTCCTGCCGGAATGTATCCATGATCTTACGCTTTTTCACTGCTGTAGTGATGCCGGCAAAAAGGACGCCAATCGTCGTAAGCAAACCACCTGTGACGTCAAAGATCGCCGTATGTGTTACTGCTGCCAATATAATGCCTATCAGTGCAATACCGCTACCTGCTGCGATATTGGTACCTATATTGGATTGATCAGGGAATAAAGTGCGGTCATTGAAGTTTTCGGATTTATCTAAAAAAGTATTGAATGCATTCTGCAGATCCTGCATGATATAATGCCGTTTTTCTGCTATATCACTGAATATTTCATGGTCTTCACTGAGGATGGTCTTACTGTTCTGCACCTTTAGTTGAATTATCCTTGCCATCTGGTGAATACTCTCAGCGACATCACCTACACCATCATCGAGACGTCGTCGCAGATCGTTGTTCAGATTGGATTCCAAATCTTTGGTAACAGATAGCAACCAGGATTTCAAACTCTCCTTTTTGCTGAAAATAGCGCTAAATGACCGCTTTAGTAAAGGGAAAAATGACAAACCGCTGTCCAGCTCCTGTTGTGTCTCACCGGTGACAGCATCGTACGCATTCAGGATATTCTCGATGAGCATATCTACATGCTTACCGCTACGCACTTCTTGTTCATCCAGTGATGACACGATATCCGCCCGAAACTCTTTATCCAGTACAAACTGGTCTTTACGCAGTTGTAATCCATTACCGATCATCTCCCGGATATTATCCAGCGTATCCAGGCTGTTTCTGAGCTTGAGGTATGGTGCTTTTCCGCCGGTCACATTATCACTGATATATTTTCTGACCTGAATAAAGCCGCTGTCTTCTTTATTCCCGTCCAGTTCCTGCTTTGCTGATACAGCAAAGACCATTGGATTGAGCAAGCCTTTCTTTTCAGCTTGTTCACGGACACCATTCATATTCACCTGCAGGTCCGCTGCATCGAGCAAATCTTTTTGTTGGAGCACGAAGATTACTTTCTTCTTCCAGTCTGCATGGATAAAATTTAAAAAATCCCAGGCACTCTGTCTGTACGGGTTCTTTGCCTCAAACACAAAAACGATGAGGTCACTTCCGGGGATAAAAGATTCTGTGATCGCCTGATGCTTCTCGATGATTGTATTCGTGCCCGGAGTATCAACAATTGCTATTTCTTTCAGGATATCGACCGGTAAGGTGATACGCTTTAGAAACTCATTGACCATTATCGTATCTTCATGATCGCCATAGACGATTTGCTGAATCGTATCAGTCATAGGCTGTGGTGCTACACGCGTGATCTCGCGTCCGGTATCCAGAAGTGCATTGATAAAACTGCTCTTCCCGGCTTTCACTTCACCTACGATGACAAACATGAATGGCTCATGAATCCTGTTGCGCAGGTTACTGACTGTTTCAGCCAACTCATTGTGGTTGATCAGGATAGTCAGATTGTGAACATCTTTTGCCAGTTCATCCATCCGGGTACGAAAAGCATAGATTTTCGGGTCGATAATCTCGTTCATAGCTGCGATTTAAATTACAGACGGCAAATTAAGAAAAAAGGTAACTATTCACCTTAAATACTTTTTCATCATGTTTGCCACTATTTTTGCATTAAGACTATTACGGTGATATCAAATTTAATAGAAACAGGCAAAAATAGCGCCAAACAAATCTTTATTCGTTAACCAACCCCGGACTAATAAATATTCCACCCATACCGGGTTACCACTACCATTATTTTGGTACAATATTACATTTGTTGATTTCAATTGGTTTAAGGTGAATTGTTACGCATAAAGTAATTCAGAATAGGAATTCCACTAACAATTGGAGAAAGCCATATTCAAAATGGCTTCACCTACTCCTCTTCAGTTCCGATTTCTTCCTTTGGTAAAGCTTCTCTGAATGGGGGCAGGTTCTCAAAGCCTTTCAATCCAAAATGTTCAAGGAATGCATCACCGGCGCCATAAATTAATGGTCGCCCCGGATCATCCGTAGTCCCCAGAATTTTTGCCAGGCCTTTATCGAGTAGTTTCTGAAGTGCATAATCACTGTTTACACCGCGGATACTCTCGATATAAGCCCTCGTCACCGGTTGCTTATACACGATTATGGATAAGGTCTCCAACGCTGCCCGGGATAGTTTACGTTTGGATTCATTATTCCGTACAAAACTGATCAGGTCATTCATATTTTGATGACTCAGTAGTTTATATCCACCGGATATCTCCTTTATTATCAGCGCATGATGATGTTGTTCATATCGTTCATTCAACCTGTCCACCGATGCACTTATCTCTTCCTGGCTGACCGGGCTTCCATTAAATGCACTCAGTACCTCAGATGCAAATTCCGTTGCAAGTGGTGTATTTCCTGTGAATAATAATGCCTCTATCTGGCAATCTAATATTTCCGGTGCGATCATACGGTCGTATTTGTAAGGAAGTAATCCTGTGTCTTGAAAAATTCAATCGTCGCCATGAAGTCATCGTGCAGTACTCTGTCTCCCTTCATCAGCGGCACATATTTGCGGTACTCATCCTTTAAATGGTTCAAGACAGGCGCCAACTGCATTCCCCGCATTTCTGCAGCCTGCATGGCAGTCATAAACTCTATCGCCAGCACTTTTTCCAGATTCTCTGCGACTTTTACCACTTTCAATCCTGCATTGGCAGCCATACTCACATGATCCTCCTGACCATTACTGGATACGATGGAATCTACAGATGCCGGTGTGGCAAACTGTTTATTCTGACTCACGACGGATGCCGCTGTGTACTGTGCAATCATCATCCCACTCTCTACGCCCGGATTACTCGCCAGAAAGGGTTTTAAGCCCCGTTGGCCGGACATCAGCAGATAAATACGGCGCTCACTGATATTACCCAGTTCTGCCAGTGCCATCGCCAGATAATCTGAAGCTAAAGCCAGTGGCTGTGCATGAAAATTACCACCGGACAAGATGAGGTCTTCATCTACCATCACATTGGGATTATCAGTGACACTATTCATCTCATGCGATATGACTGAATAGACATGTTTCATGATAGTATAAGTTGCTCCATGCACCTGTGGAATACACCGGAATGAATAAGGATCTTGCACATATTCAGTCTCCGAATTAAATGACTGACTTCCTGCCAGTAGCTGTCGGATAATCTGTGCGACTTCCGGCTGACCATTTCCTGCTCTTATCTGCTGGATAGGTGGTAAAAACGGATCTATCCGGCAGTTGTAAGCCTCCAATGAAGCGGCTGCAGATACTAAGGCTGTAGATTGTAATTGGTGTGCTTTCAACCAGGCACTGATGAGATAGGATAGCGAAAACTGTGTTCCGTTTATCAGCGCTAATCCTTCCTTTGCCCGTAGGTGATAAATACCCATAGATGTCAGTTCAGGTAGGGAAGCATAGCCGGTAATCTTACCCTGATACCACACTTTCCCTTCACCGAGTAGCGGCAGTGACAGATGGGCTAATGGAGCTAAATCACCACTCGCTCCCAGCGAGCCTTGCTCATAGATGACAGGCAGAATATCCAGATTATACCAGTGTATTAAACGATCTACTAATTCTTCACTGACACCAGAATAACCATAGGAAAAATTGCGAATCTTCAGAAAGAGAATCAATCGGATGATTCCGACTGGGATCATATCTCCCATTCCACAGGCATGAGAACGAATCAGATTAGCCTGCAATTCCTCGAGTTGATCATCTTTGATTTCTACATTGCACAAACTACCGAAACCGGTATTGATACCATAAATTATCTCTTGCCCGGTGGCCAGTTTTTGTTGTAAATAGTGATGTGAGGCCACTATCCTGCTCCGGGCTTCACTACTCAATGTTATTTCGACGCTGCCTGCCTCAATATCATATAGATCATTGATGGACAATACTGTTTTACATGCATTTAACTTCTTTCTCAATATTTTCTCTTTACAGCTTAAATTGGTGGACAAAGATAGTTCTATTCTCATTTTAGCCCAAACTTGAACCAAAAGCATTATAATTGCCGTTAAATTCATGTTAAATACTATTCATCCGGGATATTATTATAAACATTTGCTCGTTTGGAGTATTAACAAAGACTATAATTTAAAACTAATCAGAAACAAAAAATGATCATGAAGAAAATAATTGTTGCACTCATTTTGCTGGGCACTTTTTCAGCAACTTCCTTTGCGCAGCGGGTGGCTGTAGTGGATATCAATAAAATCCTGGATTCAATGAATGACTATAAGGATGCTCAGAAAAAACTCGATGACCAGACTGCACTCTGGCGGCAGGAGATCAACACTGAGATGGATAAAGTCAAAGGAATGTACAATAAGTACCAGGCTGAACTCCCATTGATGAATGATGAGACCAAGGTAGCTCGTGAAAATGAAATCACTGCGAAAGAGAAGGCTGTACGGGATAAACAACGCGAATACTTCGGTGATGACGGATTACTCTTTAAAAAACAACAGGATCTGATCAAACCCATACAAGACAGAGTATATAAAGCAATTGATGACTATGCATCTGAGCGGGGTTATGACCTGATACTGGATAAGAGTAAGGCTTCAGGAATCTTATTTGTCAATACCACAATTGACAAGACTGATGACATTATGAAGAAGATTAAATAATAGGTATATTTAATTATCTTTGCCCGGTTTTTTTAAACTTCTATTAAATACAATGAATAAAATAGTAATCTTAACTTTATTATTGCTGGGTATCAGTATGACAGGCTCGTATGCTCAGGATAAAATAGCACACATCAATTCTGCTTCACTGATGAAGGATCTTCCGGAGATCAAAGCTGCTGACTCTAAATTGCAGGCTTTCCAGACACAACTTCAAAAGAAAGGCGAACAAATGGTCACTGATCTGCAGGCTAAATACCAGGATCTGTCTAAAAAACAACAGAATGGTGAGATTTCACCTAAAGATCTGGATACACAATCCGCTGCACTGAAAGCTGAGGAGTCAAAGATTAACGACTATCAGCAGGATATGAATAATCAGTTAGTGCAAAAGCGTCAGGAACTTTTCCAACCCATCCTTGATAGATTAAATAATCTGATCAATGATGTAGCGAAAGAGAAGGGCTATAATTATGTGTTTGATACCAGTACAGGTGTATTACTGTATGCTGATGAAAAATATGATCTGACAGAAGCAGTAAGAGCAAAAATCAATGCTGCAGCACAGGCTACACCTGCAGACAAGACTGGCACACCTACGGTGAAAGCCAATGACAAGAAATAAACCGATAGGAATCTTCGATTCCGGTTACGGCGGACTTACAGTTTTTCGAGATATAGTCAAACTCTTACCGGAGTTTGACTATATTTATTTAGGTGATAATGCCCGTGCACCCTATGGCGACAGTCTATGAATATACCTGGGAAGCCATTCAATGGCTATTCAGGCAAGGCTGCCCGCTGATTATTGTTGCCTGTAACACTGCTTCAGCAAAGGCACTTCGTAGCATCCAACAACTCAATTTACCAAATACTTATCCCGATCGGAGAGTGCTCGGCGTCATCAGACCCACGGCAGAAGTGATTGGTGATTACTCTTCCAGTGGAAAACTGGGCATTTTAGCAACTACAGGCACAGTAAACTCCGAATCGTATCTGATAGAGATCAGTCATTTCTTTCCTGACTTACAAGTATATCAACAAGCCTGTCCACTCTGGGTACCCTTTATCGAAGATTATATGCGGCACGGAGATGACCTGGATTCTATCATACGCCGGGATCTCGCAGAATTATTTGCGCAGGACACGCAGATTGATACTATTCTGTTGGCTTGTACACACTATCCATTAATATTGGACCGAATTAAAGCAGCACTCCCACCACATATCAACATTATCGTTCAGGGTACGATAGTTGCAGAAAGTTTAGAGAATTACCTCCATCGTCATCCGGAGATCAAATCCCAATTGAGCACCACAGGCTCACGTCTATTTTACACCACTGATGATGTAGCAGATTTCAATGCACACGCAACCTTATTCTATGGCGAACCAGTTCATTCAGCCCATATCCATTTCACCACAAATTGATTAAAGCATACAGCAAACCCTAAAGCCAAAGCCCAATACCCAAAGCCAAGCCCAAAGCCTAAAACCCAAAACCCAAACCCAAAGCCTAAAGCCCAAAGCCTAAAGCCCAATACCCATACCCCAAATTTCCCCCACACCTATTCAGGAATTGTATTTACTTTGCGCTGATGAATTATCTCACACTTGAAAATATCACAAAGTCCTATGGTGACAAACTCCTGTTTTCCGGCATCTCACTGCACATCAATGAAGGCCAGAAAATAGGTTTGATAGCGCGCAATGGGACCGGCAAGACTACGCTACTGAGCGTTGTTTCAGGGCAGGAAGGCAGCGAAGGCGAACGGGCAAAGATTATTTTCAAAAAAGACTTGAAGGTAGGCTACCTGACCCAGGATCCAGAGCTACATCCAGACCGGACAGTGCTGGATGAGCTCTTCGTAGGTGACAATCCGGCTTTGGCCATAGTCAAGCAATATGAAGAAGCATTATTGCTGGACAAACCGGAATTATTAAAGTCGTCCATGCAACAGATGGATGACATGAACGCCTGGGGTATTGAAGCGAAGGCTAAAGAAATTCTATCCAGACTGACGATCGATCATCTGGAACAAAAGGTAGGAACACTCTCCGGTGGCCAGAAAAAAAGACTGGCACTGGCTAAAATCCTGATCGGCGAACCTGAATTTCTGATCCTGGACGAACCGACGAATCACCTCGATGTCGATATGATCGACTGGCTGGAAGAATATCTCAGCGCGCCGGGAATCACGCTTTTACTGGTCACGCACGACAGATATTTCCTGGAGAATGTCTGCAATACTATTATCGAACTTGATGAAGGCAAACTGCTCAGGTATTCCGGAAACTATTCCGAGTACCTCGAAAAAAAAGCGAATCGGCAAGCCAATGACCAGATCAATCTCGAGAAAGACAAAAAACGCTTCCTGAAGGAGCTGGAATGGGCCCGCCGGATGCCCCAGGCGCGGGGCACCAAATCGAAATCCAGGATGGATGCCTTTTATCAATTGAAGGAAGACATCTCAAATCGAAGGCAAGAGCTTGCCCTGCAGATCAACAACAAGGCAAACCGCCTGGGCTCTAAAATCCTCGAGGCGCATAACATCAGCAAGGTCTTCAATGACAGGACACTCTTCAAAAATTTCTCCTACAAGTTTAAAAAATTTGACCGGGTAGGTATCGTCGGGCCCAATGGTGCCGGCAAATCAACCTTACTCCAGGTACTCACAGAGCAGATGAAACCGGATACCGGCAAGGTGATCATCGGCGAGACTGTTATATTTGGTTACTACACACAGACAGGCATGGATATGGCGGCTGATAAACGGGTGATCGAAGTCATCAGTGAGATCTCCGACCGCATTCCCGCTGAAAAGGGGCACAGCCTCACCGCCGCCCAATTACTTGAAAAGTTTATGTTTCCGCGTGAGCAACAGCAGGTCTTCGTATCCCAACTCAGTGGTGGCGAAAAAAGGCGACTGTACCTATTAACTGTGCTTATTGCCAATCCTAATTTCCTCATTTTGGACGAGCCTACCAATGATCTGGACATCGTCACACTGAGCATTCTCGAAGAATATCTGGAGACTTATCAGGGTTGCCTGCTCATGGTTTCACACGACCGGTATTTCATGGATAAATTAGTCGATCACGTCTTCGCATTCGCTCCTGATGGCACAGTCAGTGACTTCCCGGGGAATTACTCGCAGTATCGTTCTCACCTGCTAAATGAAAAAAATAATACCGCCACACCTGAAGTTATCACCAAATCAGCCGGTAAGATAACCTACGAAGAACAGAAAGAAATCCAGAAACTCGAACGTGAGATCCAAAAACTAAATGACCGCCGACATCAGATAAATCAGCTCTTTCTAGACCCGGACATGTCCCTCGATCAGATCCAGTCCCTTTCACAGGAACTCGAACAAATCACTACTAAAATACAAACCGCAGAGGATAACTGGCTCGAGCTATCAGAAAAATGGGAGTAAAATACACTTCAGAACTATTTGGGCGTGCCCCTCGTACCTCGGGTCGGGCTATGCGCTTTACTTCGCTCCTTCGTCACTCGTGTCCGCTCCTATCCCTCACGCATGATATGTGTGACCGATTGCAACCGGATAAAAAATTCTACCGCTGGGTGTAGGTTCAGGCCTACGCTTACACCAGAGGGGCGTAGCCCTGATTTCTGTGTAGAATAAAATAATCAAAGCCACAAGAGGGGCGTAGCCCTGATTTCTTAAATTCCGCAAATTATCCAAGCCACTAAACCACGAGCGATAGTCATCAAGATTCATCAATCGTAATATTGCATTATTACAATAATAGATTTCATTGCGCCCCACCGCTGGTCGTAGGCCCTAGCCTACGACCTTCGACTATGAAACAGTTAGCAATTATGGCAAATCCGCAAATCCGCAAATCCGCAAATCTGCGAATAAACATGTCAAAGCTAAAGTATCGTTTTCTTCCTTGCTATCAGAGATTGCAAGGCCTGTGTACCTGATGGTGTTGCAATCTTCGATTGCAACCCGATAAAAAACTACTACAATTTTTTCTTTGGATCTTGTCTGACGTCAAAAAATAAAAGAATTATAATTTTGTCACCACTTAATCTATAAAGTAACCTCGTCTATCTTGATAACTGAAATCCTCTAATGTCCTTGGTTTCAATTTGCCCTATTGATGGAAAATCTTTAAGTAGCTCTATAATTTCACTGACTTTTAGAATAAATTCTTTGACCGTCTTTTCTCCCCATTTCAGCCTTATATAGTCAACAATTAATTCGAAGCTTCTCTCGGCTCTTGGGGTAACAAAAACTTGCATTAATATTTTTTCTTAACAGTATCCCAGTCAATTAATTTCATATCGTCATGAGACTCTTCATAGGATAAATAAACTTCTTCCTTTTGCTGGTCAGTCATTTTTTTCCATATCTGCCCTTCTTTGGCGGTTTCCCTTTGTTTGAGAAAATCATAAATTGTCCGCAATAACTGCTCATTTTCGATCCTATCCAGGATTTTGTGCAAGTCTGACTGCAACTCAATTGTCCCCATGCCATTTTTTTGTAAACCAAATTTACTATTTTTTCTTGTTTAATATTTATGATTAACTCATACCCACAATACCTTATGTACTGCTACACTACATATTCGGTTCAACGATGATTGTTAGCAAAATGTTCCCCGCGCTGGGCGCAGATTACCCGACAAGTCGGGACAGACTCAGCCTACGACATTCGATTATAACACTGTTAGTAATTATTGTAAAGAATTGCCCCGTTGGGCGTAGGTTCCAACCTACGACCTTCTCCACTAGGCGTAGGCCCCAGCCTACGACCTTCGATTATGACACTGTTAGTAATTATGGCAAATTTGCAAATCTGCAAATCCGCAAATTTGAAAATTGGCAAATCAGCGAATCCACGAATCCACGAATCCACGAATAAATATTTCAATGATAAAATACCCACCGCTGGGCGTAGGTTCCAACCTACGACCTTTGCGCCCTCTGCGAAAAACTTTGCGCTCTTTGCGTGAAATGAAATACCCTGAGGGGTGTAGCCCTGACATCTTTGTAGAAAAATCAATAAAAAACACATTAGGGGCGTAGCCCTGATATCTTAAATTCTGCAAATCCACCTCTGGGCGTTGGCTCCTGCCTACGCCCCTTTACGACCTCCGCTGGACGTAGGTTCCAGCCTACGCCTTCTAAAAATAATACAACATTTAATAATTGCACAGATTTTCAAATTAAAGATCCAGCTATCCTTGGCTTATGGCTTATGGCCTACAGCTAATAGCATAACGCAAACGCACAGCGCCCACAAAAAGCAAATCCACAAATCAACAATTCTACTATCTTTGTTAAATCCATTATGCGATGCAACATTTCACAGCGACTATTGGTTAATTAGCTAACTGTTATGGTTAAGAACGATGAACAATATCAGGCTCTCCTGATCAGATTAGACCAGTTTATCCGCAAATTCTATCTGAATCAGGTTATTCGGGGTGCGCTATATG
>CAZGKN010000040.1:0-21653 GCA_964525915.1 uncultured Saprospiraceae bacterium
TTAACTTCTCGCCCCACAACTCAATCAATCTCTCATCGCCAAAGCGGATGCAAAGATAGGATTATTTAAAAGTATTGACCAAATTTTATTTCATAAATTTTAAAAATATTTTCATTTATCTGGCAAATGGCAATCCCAGTCTAATTTGAGATGATTTTGTGAAAAATCAACCAGGTTGTTATGCAATTTTAATTACTAAAAATATCTTTGTGAACCAGTAATGCGTTCTTTGCATTATAGTAGTAACAATTATTCTTATGGACCAATTAAAAGAGATATTCAAAATAAAATCTGCACTCGTCAGAGATGAGCTAAAAGCATTTCTTGCAACAAATGGTAATGACCAGATAGATCACGTAAAGATTACACAACTCATCGGTGGAATGCGTGGTGTGAAATTAATGCTCTGGGAGACTTCACTACTGGACCCGGACGAAGGAATCCGATTCAGGGGATATAGTATCCCTGAACTCATCCAGTTACTTCCTAAGAGTGAAAGTGATACTGAACCACTCCCGGAAGGTCTCTTCTGGCTGATGCTCACTGGCGAAATACCTACACCGGAACAAGTAATTTGGCTGAGTAAGGAATGGGCAAGTCGCGGTGGCCTCGATCCACTCACCCGACAGGTACTGGATAATCTGCCTGTCGATATGCATCCTATGACACAATTCAGTATTGCCATCATGGCTTCTCAGCGTAATAGCATTTTTGCTCAGGCTTATGATAAAGGCATGAACAAGGCAGATTACTGGGATCCTATGTATGAGGACACGATGAATCTGATCGCCCGGCTTCCGGATCTCGCTGCCTATATATATAGGCGGACTTTTTATAATGGACATCATATAGACCGTGATAATACACTAGACTGGGGTGCTAACTTTGCACACATGCTGGGCTTTGATTCTTCTATTTTTAAAAGTTTCATGCGCCTATATCTTACAATTCATGCTGATCATGAAGGTGGAAATGCATCTGCGCACGCTACCCACCTGACCGGCTCTACACTCAGTGATGCTTACCTTGCCTTCAGTTCAGGCTTGAATGCATTAGCCGGACCATTGCATGGTTTAGCCAATCAGGAAGTACTTAACTGGATAGATGAGATGGTAGGAAAGATAGGTACCATGCAACCTACTAAGGAACAAATAGCCGCATATGTAAATCAAACACTGAGCGAAGGCAAAGTAGTGCCTGGGTATGGCCATGCTGTATTGCGTAAACCAGACCCACGATTTATGGAACAAAAACGGTTTGCAGAGCAATATATGCCTGATTCAGATTATGTTCAGATAGTCTGGAAGGTGTTTGATGTAGTTCCCGGAATACTGCAAAATCTGGGCAAGGTCGCAAACCCCTGGCCCAATGTAGATGCACACAGTGGCGCCGTACTCCAACATCTGAATCTGAAAGAAAGCAACTTCTATACTGTGCTCTTCGGAGTTAGTCGGGCGATGGGTGTGTTAGCTCAACTTTGCTGGTCCAGAATGCTGGGATTGCCACTTGAAAGACCGAAATCACTTACCTTTGCAGCACTTAAACAATTAACCGCATAATAACTCCTAAATTTAATATATGAATATTCCTACAGAGCTTAAATACTCAAAAGAACACGAATGGATCCGCGTAGAAAGTGACAATACTGCCTACATCGGTATCACTGACTTTGCACAATCTGAACTCGGTGACTTAGTCTATGTGGACATCACTTCACAAGGGCAGACAATAGCAAAAGATGAGATTTTTGGTAGTGTCGAAGCTGTAAAAACCACTTCTGACCTTTTCATGCCTGTCAGTGGAACCATCATGGAAGTAAATGCGGCTATCCTCGAAAGCGGTGATGATAATCCGGCTTTGATCAATACTGATCCGTATGGTGAAGGCTGGCTCATCAAAATCACATTGCAAAATCCGTCTGAATTGGATTCCCTGCTCAGCAGTGATGAATATCAGGATCACGTGGGATAAGTGTCATATCGTTGAAATATCAGAAAATATTACCCTGGATCTGGTTGCTCTTGTGCACTATTTTATTTTTATTACCCGGTTCTAGTTTTAGTAACTCTTTTTCGTTTCCCGGATTAGATAAAGTAGTGCATTTTAGCTTATTCTTTGTTTTTACCCTTTTGTTTCTGAGTGCTTATGCACCTGTTGCTTTATTTACTTATATCTGGGTCACAATTTCTATCTTAAGTTATATAGTAGCAATTGAATATATACAAAAGACATATATCCCTGGCCGTGGATTTGAAATGGAAGATATCCTGGCTAATTTAACCGGAATAATATTTGCTTCTATCTTGTTTTTCAAAATATCAAAGAAGGCAAAAGTTAAAAAACAGTAAATATTTACAAAGTTTATTCGGCATTTACTGTGAATCCGTATCTTTATTCTCTTATAGTAACAAATTTCAATTTTTTATAGTTTTTTAGAGCCTGTGATCTGAATAGATTGAGAATACTTACCTCTCTTCTTTTATTAGCCCACGGGTTCAATATTTTTTTTTAATCAACAAAATCTTTATCTAATCTGACAAATTATGCGATTTTATTACAGTTTTGTTTTGGCCCTTTTAATCTTCCCGTTTACCCAATCGAGTGCGCAGCAGGTTTGGCAACCGGTTAAACTTAGCCAGATACCTGCTCAAGAATTCAAGGAAATTAAATTTGTTCCCTCCCGCTATCAATTGTACAAAGTACAGGAAAATGGTATTCGTGCTACACTGCAGGAAATAGTGAAATCCGACAAATCAGGCACGATACAGCTTCCTGCACCGGACGGATCAATGATTTCATTTACTGCGATTTACTCAAGTGTGATGGAGCCTGGACTGGAGAAGAACCACCCGGAGATTCGGACATTCAGCATTCAGGGTATCGAAGATAAAAATGTCGTAGGACGAATAGGATATAACACCTCCGGATTATTTGGTGTGATTTCTGCGGATAATAAAGAATATTTGATACAGCAATCTTATTCTGACAGTCCGTATTATTTCATCTATTATTCAGCTGATGATCAGGAAGCACAGGCATTGTTACATGAGTCGATATGCCCCTACAATAATCCCGGAGAAAAGTTAACTCCGCATGAATTAAACACACGCGCAGATGAAAAACGAATGCGTCATTTCAGAGTAGCCATAGCCTGTACATCTACGTTTGCATCTGATGTAGGAGGCACACAACAAAAAGTATTGGAAAAAATTATTGATGTGATGAATGGTGTCAATCTACGCTACAATCGCGATATGGGTATGCACTTCGACCTGATAGCCAATGACACGATACTATTCAACCTGGATCCAAATACAGACTATTTTAACAACACGACGAATGGTGGTGGGCTGCTATCCCAAAATCAAAGTTTTCTAAATAATAAATTGACCGCCAATGATTATGATTTCAGTCAAGTCTGGACGACCCACTGTACAGATGTTGGTGGCGTGGTCTCCGGAAGAGCCTGTGAAAATGGCTCCAAAGCCAGAGGAGTATCCTGTGGCCCGAATAATGTGAGTTATTTCCTGACTACAGTAAAACATGAGATGGGGCACCAGTTTTCCGCATCTCATACCTTCAATCGTTGCGGCGAGTCAACACAATTTGCCTCCGAAGGCGCTTATGAACCCGGTAGCGGAAGTACTATCATGGCCTACCCTGGTGCCTGCGGATCAGACAATGTACAGGGTAGTGCAGACGACTATTTCCATGCGATCAGCATCATACAGATGACTACCTTTATCGCCAATAAATCTGCCTGCGGCACATATACAGATGGCATTAATCATACGCCTGATCCTGAGCTTCTGTTACCTGCACAGGCTCTGACAATACCTGCAAATACACCCTACGAATTAATCGGACATGGGAAAGATGTAGATGGAGATCAATTGATTTATAACTGGGATGAATTTGACATTGGAAACAATGAGCCATTGGGGACAAATGAAGCAACCGGACCACTTAATCGCTCTTTCAGACCAAAAAATCTGGATACTATCCGATTGATCCCTCAATACAGTAATCTGGTCAATGATATAGAAGACATAACTGACCGGTTACCAAAAGTTAGTCGGGAAATGAATTGGAAATTCAATACCCGGGATCAAAACCTGACTGCCGGATCTACTATTCAGTTAGACTATAAATTTAATGTCACCGATCAGGCAGGTCCGTTTAGAATTGAGTTTCCGGGTCCGGGCACGGATACTACATTCCAGGTGGGTCAATATGTAGAAGTGGTCTGGGATGTGGCAAACACGAATGAAGCACCGGTTTTCGCTAAAACTGTAGATATCATGATCTCAAAAAATAGCCGGAATGATTTCCCGGACACACTGGCCACAGCAACACCCAATGATGGCCGGGAATTCGTCATGATGCCTTATACTGCTGCAAAGTCACGCATTAAAATTAAAGCACACGAAAATATTTTCCTTGATATTTCCAGACCACAATTACCGATCGTAGAACCGGATTCTGCCGGATATTCATTTGATCTCTATCCACATGATATTCTGGTCTGCCCGGAGAATAATGGTAAATTCATCGTTAAATCACTTACCTGGAAAGGTTATGATAAACCGATACATCTGGTAGCTATCGATGGAATGCCGGCAGGGAGTATCGTTAGTTTCACGAAGGATGAAATACAACCCGGTGAAAAAACGAATATGTTACTGGATGTTTCGCAAGTCAGTGCCAGTGGCTTATTCACTATACGGATCGCCGGAATTACCGCTGACAGAGATACAATCTGGCGCTCAGTATCCGCAGAAGTACTGGCATCGACATTAGCAAATGAAGGTGTAGTTTTTCCGGAAAGTGGCCAAAAAGGTATAAACCCTACCCCTGAATTTAACTGGAATCCAATTGGTGGCGCAGAAAATTATTATTTCGAATTGGCAAGTGACCCTTATTTCTCAGATAGCTCTAAACTGGCTAGTTATTATGGTCCGGCTACAACCTATACCTGGAATAAATTACTAAAACCTGGTACCATTTATTACTGGCGCATCAAGGCAGATAACCGATGCCGTATCGGAGATTGGTCACGTGTATTTGCATTCCAGACTGAGTTGTTTGAATGTTATGATCTGTCAGGTATTGGTTTGCCAATTGCTATTTCCAGCAATCCATCTGCTCCTCCGGTGGGAGTGAAGTTCAATCTGAGTGATATATCCGGCACTACGAATGATGTGAATGTAAAAAATGTAAATATTACCCATGGTAATATCGGCAATCTGGAGATTTATGCAAAGGCACCTTCCGGTAAAGAGATTATCTTATTCTCAGATCAGTGTAAGGGCTTTTCTAACATGCGGGTTACATTCGATGACGAGGCACTAAGTCCGATCGAATGCGGAGGAATGAATGAAAATAATACTTATAAACCTGCTAATCCACTCTCAGACTTCGACGGTGAAGAAATAAACGGTGAATGGTCTGTGCTTGTCAAAAGTATCCGGGGCGGTGCGTCCGGCTCGATAAAGTCTATTGATTTTGAACTCTGTGCATCAGTCAATACAATAGAAATAACCACGATCAATAATGATCTACTAAAAGTAAAAAAAGACAATCCACAGGTCATTCCATATCAAAACCTCCGCTATACAGTAGACAGTGTAGATGATGATTATATCGTCTATACATTACTCTCACTACCTGAGCATGGTACACTGACGCGTTTTGGTACACCTTTAATAGTTGGTGATACGATTCTCCAATCCTGGATCAATGATTACCAACTGGTCTATGTTCCGGATACAGGATATGAAGGTAGTGATGCATTTTATTTCATGGTCAGAGGCAAGAAGTTCAGCTTTCTGGCTCCGCAAATCTTTAACATCGATGTCCAGGAAGAATATTCGGTAGCAAACAGGAAAGTTCCTGGAAAGGAAAGCCTGACTGTAGCACCAAACCCGTCTACCGGTGTAGTTGACATTGACCTTACACAAGCTGATATGAGTAAAGGTGCGGTGCTCAATGTATGGGATAATACAGGGAATAAAGTGATTAGTCATCGGGTTGCTCCGTTTGTCAGACAGGACAGAGTCGATTTGACTCAATACCAATCCGGTGTGTACTATATACAGTTAATACATCCATCATCTGTCTTATTAAAACGGATTATTAAAATGAATTAAACTCAGAGCCGGTCAATCCGGCTCTATGTTTTTATAAGAATGTGGCCATAACTTTAGAAAATATCTATTAAAATGTTCAGACAATTATTTTTATTGATACTGTTTTTGTTTATTTCTTCATTTAGTAAAAGTCAGGATCTGTGGACTCCAAAAGCTGATTTTGTACAGACCCTCCGAAAAGGGATTCCAACCGATGCCAAATTATATACTGTACAACCGGATTTATTGACTCACTCTCTGGCAGCCATAAAGGCAAAAAAGAAAGGTCAGTTGCAATTTCCTATGTCCGATGGTAGCATTCATGATTTCAAGGTGGAATATTCACCAGTGTATGGAATTCAGACCGAAAAAGATTATCCGGATATTCAAACTTTTAAAATACAAGAAATTAATGATCCGGGTATCAGTGGTCGCATCGGAATATCTGATTTTGGTTTTTATGGTACACTGACCTCAGGGAGTTCTACTTACATGATCCGAAAAGCTTCTGCATCTGATGAAAATTTATATGCGCTGTATGATCTGGACAAGAAACTAAACAGTACCGGTTATTACCAAAAAGCTACCTGTGAGAATCCATTTGCTGAAAGCGAAAAAAACACACCGGTGGCTACAAGAAGTGATGTCAAATATATGCGCCATTTCAGGGTTGCCATTTCTGCTACTTCCAATTTTGCTCAGGAGATGCAGTACTCTACTGAAAAAATAATGGCAAAAATCATCGAAGCACTGAATCTGCTCGATCACCGGTACAATATCGATTTCGGTATGCAAATCGACCTGATAGACAGTACAGATCGCTTTTTTAATCTTAACCCCCGATCCGACTATTTTTATAATAAGACTGTCGGTCTGGATTTACTACAGCAAAATCAGGATTTCCTCGATAGTCTGCTCAGTCCGACTAAGTATGATCTTGCACAGGTATTTACAGGTGCGTGCTCCGATGTAGGTGGTGTAGTCTGGGGCAGGGCTTGTAATGATGAAAACAAAGCACGGGGTGTATCTTGCTATTCGGATGAAGATTACTTCTTCACTACGTTTAAACATGAGATGGGACACCAGTTTTCAGGTGGCCATACATTCAATAGTTGTCAGGGAAGTTCTCAATATGATCCTGAATCTTCCTATGAGCCCGGCGCCGGAAGTACTATCTTATCCTATGGAGCGAATTGTGGTGAAGATAATGTAGGTGACAGAATGGATTTCTTCCATTCGATCAATATATTGGAAGTAACCAGCTACGCCGCGTCATTAGAAGGTGTCTGTGGGACGCTGGATACCGAACCCAACCACATCCCGGAAATCACACTTGAGTTTCCCAGTGGCACTTTATCCATACCCAAAAGTACGCCTTTTGAGTTATTGGGTAAAGCGACTGATGCAGATGGCGACAGGATTCTTTATAACTGGGAACAATTTGATCTGGGTCACGGGGAAACATTAGGAACCAATACCACCGGTCCACTATTTATCGTCGCACCACCTAATTATGCGGGTAATTATCGAAGCTTTCCCCGATTACCAGATATCCTGGATAATGTAAATCGTATCGTAGAAAGGTTACCTGAAGTAAGCCAACAATTGAATTTCAATCTGATAGCAAGAGACCAACATCACACTGCAGGTGCAGCTGCGATACAAAGATTTACCTTTGACGTGACTGATGACGGACCATTTCGCTTACTTTCACCTGATCCTGTAGTTGATACAGCCCTTATGGCTGGTCAGGATTATTTATTAAAATGGGATGTGGGTGGATCAGATAAGGCTCCCATCAATGCCGCATTTGTAAACATTATGTATTCTACAAGCAATGGATTGATATTTAAAGATACTTTGCTGACCAATACACCCAATGATGGTTCGGAACTGATTGTATTGCCAAAATCATCTCCGAAAGTCAGATTTAAGATCAAACCGGTGGACAACATTTTCTTCGATATTTCCAGACAATATGTTGCAGTAAATAAAGCAACAATTGACGGATATAATATGGCTGCAAACCAGGATCACTATACTATCTGTAGTAATGGAAGTGGCAGAATCAGTCTGAACACTTTTGCCTCAGGTAATTATTCGGGATATTTAAAATTCAGTGTATCCGATTCATTACCCGCCGGAATTACCTTTCAGTTCAGTAGAGACAGTGTAAAAGCTGGCGAGAGTAATCAATTGTATATCTCCGCTGATAATATCTCGCCTGGAATTTATCCAATTCAAATTTATTGCTTTGATAGACAAAAAACCGTCACGAGAATAGTTACATTAATCATAACCACAGAGTCCAGAGAAACACCTCAATTGTACTCACCGCTTCCAGGTTCTGATTTTATTGCCGATACCGTCAATCTGCAATGGCAGGTAAACGATAACAATGTGCTCAAAGAAATTCAGGTGGCACGGAATATTACTTTTTCGCCGTCATCCATGGTTTTGGATACTACTACAAATGCTGAATCACTGCAGTTGATCGAAAATCTACTACCAGGAAATACCTATTTCTGGCGAGTTCGGACGGTAGGCCGCTGTGGTTACGGTAATTGGAGTACTATTACCTATTTCCATCTGAATAGTCCGGATAGTGAACTCCGATTAATCAATAAGCATCTCGACACTATCTATGTGAAGAAAAATAGTGAGGTTGCGATCACCGATCAGCAGTTACTGAGTACGATATTGGATGGTGAGGGTAATGAAGTTTCAGGTGAAATCAATTATACCCTGCTGAGCACGCCAATCCATGGACAAATAATCAGTGCTGACAATAGCACACTTCATTTAGGTGACAAATTTAGTCAGGATGATATCGCAGATGGCCTGATAAAATACAGTGCCACAGAAGCGGATTACACCGGGGCAGACAGCATTCATTTAATTGCTGAGACGCCGGAAGGTCTGTATTATGGATCGTTTACCCTACCAATCAAAATAGATAATCTTGGTGCAGTTCATAGAAATAATTCAATCGAAAAGTTGATCGTTTATCCTAATCCTACTACTGATAAAATAAGAATAGACATTCCATCACAGGATAAAGAATCTGTCAGAGTAGATATCTTTTCTACCACTGGAGCCAGACTGTCACTGCCATGGATTATCTCCGATGGATTCATCATTGTCAACACCTCAGGAGTGCCTGCTGGATTTTATTTAGTAAGACTGAATTTGAAAAATAAGGTACTAATCGGTAACTTTAGCAGGATTTAACCCGGTTTCTATGGCGAATAAGTGGATTACTCTGATCAAAACAAGGACATTCTATATGAATGTGCTTTGGATTGTACTTACGTTTCTCATTCTTGCTATCGCTGCCTTTTTTGTATTGCGGATCTATACCCGTCATGGTGAGAAGATCCTGATTCCTGACCTGAATGACAAATCGATTCAGTCAGCACAGGCCATTGCTGCGCAGTCAGGGTTTACACTGGTTGTCAATGATTCAATATTCAGGGTAGATAAACCGGGTGGAGTAATCATCAATCAGAATCCACGTGCTTCTTCATTTGCCAAGACCGGCAGAACGATTTATGTGACAGTGACAAAGTTTTCAGCGGATAAGCTGGACATCGCATCATTACCTTCACTCTACGGGAAGAATTTTGACCTTAAGAAAAAAATTCTACAGGAAGGATATGAGATCAATTCAGTCGTAGTGGGGCATCTGTATGATCCGGGCGAAGATGGATCTATACTGAAAGTAATGTACGGCACAGACACTATCATCGATTCTCATGGAGTACGAAACAACTATCAGATACCAAAGGGAGCTACATTGCGCTTTATTCTATCTACGCATGAAGGCGGTAAAGTGTCAATACCGGATCTGGTGTGTCAGTCATTAGAAAGTGCACAGTTCATCGCAAGTTCATCCGGCATTCAGCTATTCATTAAAGGGGATATTCAGACCGGATATATAGTTAATCAAGAGCCTGCTTTTGCTCCCGGTCAGCAAATAGATAAAGGTGAGATCATTACTGTGACACTCAGTGAAGAGCGACCGGCCAATTGTCCTGAAGAATCTGAACCCTCCGGTGATCAATAATCGACAACAAATATTCCGAATAAGACGTTTTGTAAAAAAATTACTAATGCCGACAGTAGTACGATTTTTCACATTTAGCATGGTTTTATTTTTTTTATCCCCTGCTGCATATTCGCAACTCCGGGTAGGACCTGTAATGGATAACCCGATATTGAAAAAGGCTGCATTGGAAACACGCGATTATCCAATCGACAAGCATATATTTCTCATTCCGGGATCATCGCAGACAGTATGTCTGTATTTACCTTTTCCCGGATTTGATTCGCTCAAGGTTGATTCCTTGTGTTCGGTCCCATTAAATACCACCTGGACTATTGACAGCCGGTGTGTCACATTTACAGCAGCAGACGATGCCACTATCGGTCAGGAAAAATTGTGTTTTAATTATTTCAGAGCGGATACACTACCTTATAAAATCACGGTACTGATAGACATTGTAAACCCTTTAAAATTGCCATTCTTTGAAGATTTTTCAACCTCTCAGGTATATCCGGACCAGAAGAAATGGACAGATAACAATGTATTTATTAATAATACTATGGCCTGGCATCCACCCAGTGTAGGTGTAGCAACATTTGATGGTCTTAATTCAAATGGTACTCCTTATGGTGGTACATTCGGCCGGTCCGATGTACTCACTTCACAGTATTTTGATCTGACAGGAACGGGAACTGTTTATCTCAGTTTTTATGCCCAACCTAAAGGGAATATGTACTATCACGAAGAGCGGGACAGTCTCGTACTCGAGCTCAGAAAGCCAGATGGAGAGTGGGTTTCTGCTGTGCAGCTTCCCGGGATAGATAATTCAAAACCCAGTTCCTATATACCGGATTTCGAGTTACATTATTTAGTATTGGATGACATTTATAAATATAAAGGATTCCAGTTTCGGTTTGTTAATTATGGATATAAACTTGGTGTTTATTCTACCTGGCATCTGGATTATATCCGTATGGAAGTCAACCGATCACCACTGGATGGGATAAATGATATAGCATTTACTGAACCTCCGGGTAAGTTTTTCAGCCAATATACACACATTCCCTATAGTCAATTTAAGGGTCATGAAAAAGAGCTTGTATCTGATAGCACGTCGATCAATGTCTGGAATCATTATACCACAAAAGAAAATACGGAGTCCAGCAATATTAAGATCAGTGAGATAAGCAGTGGAATAACTCTCCTGGATAATAAAGTGCTGCTTGAGGATCCGCAGACGCAGCGTGACCTGACACCAGGTTTACACAGCTTTATCAATACATTTGATCCCGGTCAGTTATCCGATGACATTAAAAGCCTGGTATATAATCAGCAACCTCTGATCATCAGACAGGAATACTCAATACTGGATGTACAGGATGAGCAAAAATCAAATAATACAGTAATCCGTGATTCTGAAATCGGTAAAGTGCTGGCCTATGATGATGGTACTGCTGAAATGCACGTGACTACACCAGCTTATTCGAGCCTGAAGACACAGGTCGCACTGAAGTTCCACCTCAATACCCCGGATACACTTCGGGGTGTACAATTCCATTTCCCCCGGATATACAGTGATGTAAGTAATCAGTTGTTTAATTTGAAAGTCTGGGTAGGTACATTGGATAAGGATCCCGATTATGTATATGAACTGAGAAGACCTGTTTATCCGGATACCTATTTCGATACTTTACAAGGATTTACATCCTATCCGTTAGTCGATGCAGCTACGCAAGCTAAAACACCTTTATATATTCCTGCAGGAGATTTTTATATCGGTTGGCAACAAGTATCAGTGTCAGCAACTGACCAATATATACCGGTAGGAATTGACCGCAATTTTACCGGTGGAGAAGATCTGATGTATTTCAACGGTGACAATAAGAACTGGGTTACATTCAGATCGATCGGCGATCCGGAACTCAGAGGAGTAGCAATGATCAGGGCAGTGTTTGATGATGTCCTGCAGACGAGTAAAAATCATAAGAATCTGGTTCCAGTAACAGCTAATATCTATCCAAATCCATGTAACAGCTCGTTCAGACTGGAATCAAATGCAGATTTGTCGGAGCATGCACGCTTGAAAGTATATAATACACTAGGACAGCTTATGTACTCCGGTGAGGTAAATAAACAAGTAGATACAGAGCACTGGTCACCCGGTTTGTACACTGCTATAATCGAGCAGGATGGTATCATCCGCTGGCAAGAGAAATTAATTCGAATCAGATAATTACTAAGTTGATTTAATAACTTAGAGATCTACTGATAAAACTAAATTCAAACAAAGTCTTCACTGAGTATATGATCGATCGTCCGGTAAAGTTGGTCACTGGATGTTTCATTCTTATGATAAACTAAATTAGTCTCATAGTTCAGATTATAATCTTTTCCCCATTCCTGAAAATTCTCAGCTATTGCTTTAATAGCATTACCGATAAAGCGAATTTCTTCATCAGTATTTGTCGGGTGGATAGAAAGACGAATCCAGCCCGGCTTTAATGAGCAATCACCTGAAAGAATCTTCTCAGAGATGATTCCGGATTTTTCAGCATTGATATTTAGTAAATAATGTCCATAGGTACCTGCACAGGAGCAACCACCACGGGTCTGAATCCCATATCGGTCATTGAGTAATTTCACACCCAGATTATAATGAAGGCCATCAATATAAAAAGACACTACACCTAATCTATGTCGATGTTGATCCGCCAATATATGTAGATTGGGAATGGAATCCAGCATTGGCCATAGAATGGATAATATCTCTTCTTCTCTCTGCCTTATTTCTGCAGTTCCCATTTCTTCCTTCAAGCGAATACACATAGCTGCACGTATAGTCTGAAGAAAAGGAGGTGTTCCACCTTCCTCACGTGCTTCAATATCGTCAAAATAGGAGTGTACACCCCATGGATTTGTGAAAGTGACTGTCCCGCCGCCCGGATTGTCCGGAATTTTATTTCTATACAGACTTTTATTAAACACTAAAATACCTGTAGAGCCTGGGCCACCTAAGAATTTATGTGGTGAAAAATAAAGTGCATCCAGATAGCGCCCTTTCGCCTGATCTTCATGCATTACTATATCAATGTAAGGTGCAGAACAAGCAAAATCAACAAAACAATAACCACCATAGCGATGCATCAAGGCAGCATAATCCATATAAGGCGTCAGAATCCCTGTCACATTCGAACAGGAAGTAAATGCACCGATGCGCATGGGTCTATCCTGATATTGCTGCAAAAGATTTTCTAATTCATGCTGATCCGGCATACCTTCTACATCCGGAGGAATGACTATGACATCAGAGATAGTCTCCAGCCAGCTCGTTTGATTGGAATGATGCTCCATGTGTGTCACAAAAACCACCGGTCTGTTCTTATCCCCTAAATGAATCTTGCCCTTGAATGATTCGTGAAGCTTGATTCCGAGTATTCGCTGTAATTTATTAACCACACCCGTCATACCTGCATCTGATGAGATGATTACATCCTCCGGCCCCGCACCCACATGATGCTTAATCATTTCTTTTGCTTTATGAAGCGCATACGTCATCGCAGATCCGGTATAATTCGTGTCTGTATGAGTATTGGCCAATAAAGGAAATATCTCATCCATGAACTTTTGCTCTATGGGCAAATAAGCCCGCCCACTGGCCGTCCAGTCCGCATAAATTAATGGAATTTGATCGCCATAGGGCGTATTGATTGTTCTATCATTGCCTATGACGCCTTCTTTATACTTTGTAAAATAATCCTGTAGCGTAGTATAGAAGGTTTGCATTGTTGGTAATTTCTCCAAAATTAAGTAAAATTCAAGTGTAATGTAATATATAGATAAAATTTATAGTAAAGAGATGATATGGTTATTGTTAATAAAGTACCGGATGTGAGATTTGACTAAACTCATCATTATTTTATTACTATCATTACTTAATTTCTGCCGCCGTTGATGATAGCCCATATCTCCTCATGGATACTTTCCTTGGCTCTGTCCGCATTAATTATATGGATATTCTCTTTAATACTATATTTTTCAAATGCATACAAGAAAGCCTGGTGTGTCCTTTCCAGTTTTCCCGGTGTTTCATACATTTCCAGTGATTCATTCCTGTCAATTATCCGTTGATAACAGATAGCCGGATCGATATTTAAATAAAAAGTAAAATCAGCAATGAGCATTTCTTTACATAAACTATTGATGGACATCAGCCAGTCCATAGGTACATACTCTGACTGGAATGCCAGGTTAGAAAAATAATAACGGTCAGAGATTACTGTCTCACCTTGACCGATACGAGCCAAAATTCCACACTCCGGATTGGTAATATGTTCGAGTCTGTCTGCCAGAAATAATGCAGCTAATGACTCCTGTCCAAGCGCTGTCTCATTGCGTAGAATATTTCGGATAAATCGCCCTGTCTCACTATCGGTAGGTTCATGTGTAGTATGAACTGCTCTGGCCATGTTTTGGAAGCGTTCATTCAAGAGATTCATCTGTGTACTTTTACCGCTCCCGTCAATACCCTCGATGACTATAAAAAGTGCTTTGTCACTAATACTTTTCATCAATGCCTACCTTTATTATGCCACATCCAGATACTCCGTACCAGATAAAATGGAAAAATTATAGCAAGGGCAATACTTCCTATACCGAAGAAAAGCATTTCATTCTCTACATAAAGAGTCATGGCCTGCTGTCTCTTATCACTCAGATGCCCTAAGAAACGTATTGTACCAAAATTATCCAGATAAGTTTTGAAATCTTCGAAGCGGCCAAATAAATAAAATACGATGGATACCCCTGCCAGTACAAAAAATGCCTTTACATATACATGCAAACTAAGTGCACTGGATGAGATAAAAATCATCATTCGTACTAAGGTGATAAATACGATGACAAAAAGAATATTCTCATAGTAAAAAGGGTAATATGTAGTGGACAGCATAATCGGCATGACCACAATTATGGACATACAAACCGCAAACAGAAACCAATACAATTCCAATCGTAATATCCGGTTCATAGCAAATACGCTGCAAATGTAATCTATTGTATGTAATTCTTTCTGTCAGGCAATCAATTCTGCAATCCTTTATCAAATCAATGGCTTGTACTGGGTTCATAAAATGAAAAAAGCCCACTCCGACCCGTTGGTCGGAGGGGCTCATCCCAAAAACAGTATATGTTATCTTTATTAATTCTTGATCAGAATCATACGTTTCATTTCAGTACCATACTTAGTACTTACTTCGTAGATAAATACTCCGCTGGCGCCGAGTTTGTCTGCACTGATATTAACTTCATTATCGCCTGCTCCATAAGTCTGAGTAGTATTGTACACAGTCTTACCATTCAAGTCATGAATTCTTACAGTTACATCCATAGGCTCAGGAAGGTTGAATCCTATCACAGTGGCATTGCTGAATGGGTTGGGTCTGTTTTGGTAAACAACTACACCCTTACCAGCCTCGTCACCAAAGCGTACTTCAACCTGATAGTTTGAGTCATCGGTACCATAGCCTGCACTCTTCATATCAGTATCATTCAGATGGATCGCCTGGCTGAGTCTTACCGGACTGTCAGCTACCAGCGTTACAGTAATCGTGCCTTCAGTATTCTTAGCGCCATTAGATGTCCAGCTCAATCTGGCATTCTTCGGATTCAGAATATTGTAGTTATCATCAGTAAAGTTGATATCATTGCTTCTAATGCCTTTGATAGTAACTCCATTGATAGTCTGGAGTGCCATCTGGAAGCCATCGATATTTGCGATCTGGTCGATATGGAAGCGTACATCCAGCGGCTGGCCAACTGGCAATACCTGATACTTAGCAGTGAACTCTAACTTCTGACCACTTCTTACTTCTACATTATTATCATTGAAACTCAACTTAACATTACCATTGACATCACCCAGCTTCACACCATAGAAGTCAATTCCATTCAATGTCTCCATCGGAGTTACTGATATTTGTTCAGGGAAGCTAGATGCAAATGGACTACCTGTAAAATGATACTTCTTATCTACGAATCTCCAGCTTCTGTTTGAACTGAATGCTGTTGATTTGCCCAGGATTAATTTTCTCATTTCGATCACGTCGCTTCCTTTGATTTCATTGTCCATAGTGACATCCGCTGCTATCATCTTGTAAGGATCATCGATCAATTTCTTACCAAGTATATGATTCTGGATCTTAACAATATCACCTGTCTCAACACCATTGAGTGGATCGATATCGCTGGTCGGCTTCACTATATAAGTATCTCCAAATTGGATAGAACTAAATTTGTAGTCGCCGGTATTGCTGGTCTTCGTATTCAGACCTGAACCTGCATTTACATCTATTCTAGGAATACCTTCTGTATTTGGTGTCAGGATCTGACCTGCGATTCTTTCTCTCAACTGATCATCACATACACCATTATTGTCTTGAATTACTATCGTAACTAATACATAATCCTGGTTGCCCCACTGATCTGTTACCCAGAATTCAACAGTTACCGGAGGATCATCTCCTATATCATCACAATCCCATGTTCTCAAAGTATCATTTACATTCGATGAGTATGAGAATCTAACCGGACCACCACATGATGAGAATGAACCTGCATCAAAATATCGGGCTGGTAGTGTAATATTTCCACTGGAAGGCATAATCTCTGTAACTAATCTGTGCGCTACCGGAGAAGGCTTCTTACAGTTCTTCACAGTAACTACGAAACATTCTTCTGATACATTGGCACATCCGTCTGTCGCATAGAAACAAATCTTGTGTACACCCAGCGGTAATTCACGGCTGATTGTATTTCCATTACCATAGATATCCCAGGTAGGTACACCTGATACAGAATAATTTAAGTCAATTCTCCACTCATACTTTAATAAGTTAGCCGGAGTACAATCATCATTCGCAGACGCAGTAACAGTAACTAATTCAGATTCGCAAGTAAGGTCATTTGAACAAACTTCGAAGTCAGCTATCGGACTAAAAGTAGGTGCGATATTATTCATCACCTTAATCACTTGTGTGAACTTCACGGCTGTTGCCAGAGCTTCATCAATACCATACTCAGCAGCATAGCACCAGTCGATGATAGTCCAGTATCTCAGTATTTTGAAACAAGCATTATCCACGATGTGATAAACTTCATCTCTGTAGTTGTATGCTAAGTCATAGCAATTTGAAATGCTATCATTATAATACGCAAATCTTGGTCTGTAAAGATCTCCTAAATCATCAGGATCTAATCCATCAACTACGCAAGTACCATTAATAATAGTCGTATCATGTGGTGCAGCAAAATAATTTCTGTGCAGATACAATGGTGATCTGTAAATATTTATCACCTGAGTACAAGTACGTGAAAGTCCACCCGGGTCAGTCACTGTAAATTTACGTGTGATCTTTCTCCATCCGCAGGAAGAACTGTCTATTGTCACGTCTTCATCTACATCAACACCACAATTATCTTTAGAATTTCCATCCAGATTTATGTTGTGGAAGATGTCTTCGCCTTGCTGTACATCACCTTTTCTGCTCGGGCTGCCATCGGTGATAATTCGTCCAAATGTAGCTCCCAGATCATTCCAGTCTATGTAAACCGGATGTGGGTTATAAGGATTATTTACCTGATCACAATAAATGCCCCAGTCCGGAGGACAAACTAAAGTAGGTGCTGATTTATCCTGGATAGTGATATTCACCATACATTCAGAGTAATTTCCGGATTGGTCGATAACTCTCAGGATTACCTGCAAAGGTGCTCCTACATCACAACAGTAGAAATCCAGATAATCATATCCCGGAGCTGTTACATACTTATCCAAATCAGGATAACAGTCAGGATTCATTCTGCGTACTTTAAATGTAACAGGTCCGCAATTGTCCCATGATCCATTGTCAAAGCTAGCTGCAGGTACACGTACAAACTCAGAACCATTCGGTATAGTAGCTACTGTATTCTCGATGCAAATCGCATTCGGAGCTACGTCATCAACTACTGTAACAACCATAGAGTCAGCCTCTGCATTATTACAACCATCATTTACATTATAGTAGAATACATGTCTTCCGACAGGCAAATTCAGTGTAAAGCCACCATTTTGGTTTTTATATCCGCCGGTCCAGGTTACTTTCCAGTTCAGACTTGTCTGACAATTATCGGTAGCTGTAGCCTGAGGAACATAAAAGTCTCTCGAGCAAGAATTTGTAGTAGAACTGATAGTCACATCATCAGGCACAGTAAGCACCGGAGGTGTAGTATCTCTGATGACAATAACCTGTACTCTTTCATACGTATAATCTATACCACAGTACCATTCGTTGATGGTCCAGGTACGCATTACTTTTTTAGTGCAACTAAATGGTATCACCCGGTCAGAATAACTGGTTACCATTCCACAAGCTTCTATTCCATTTGGCCAGAGTGGATAATGACCCGCACCAATGGTCGGGAAGCCACTTACTGATGGTGAAGGATTTCCGTTGCCATCTTTCGCATAGTTCTGATCACAATATAAAGTATCCATAGCTGGCCAGTTCAGTGAATCTGCATCCGGTCTTGCTATATAAACAGTGTCATTACAAACAGCTGATTTATTACCAACTGCATCTTCTGCATAAAACTCTCTGACGATACGGCGTAATAATCCAGGGTAAGCATCACAGTTGAGCTCCTCAACTAATGAATCTAAGGTGTAAACAGTTATTGGGCCGGAACAATCATCAGGATCAACCCCGGCAAAGCGATAATCCACATAACAAGGAACTGTATCTAATCCACAATGGATTATTGGCGGCAGTTTGTCTTCAAACCTATGCCAGTTCCAGCAATAATTGTAAGGTGGTGTACCGTCCAACGCTACTAATTCGAGTACCATACTCTTATTAATAAAGTCGTAAGGATCACCGTTACCATCGATACCATCGACTAACAGGTTTCCATTATCTACTGTTTCCAGTACTGGTCCTGACATCGATGCTCTCAGGTTGATTCGGTAACTTCCGGTACAGCCGGGAGGCAAAGTACCCACCATATCCCGAGTTACCACTGCGACGCAGTTGGTATCTATACTGATATTAGTGGTGTTACAGCTCGGTGTACACTGAGCCTGAGCCTCTGTTCGGAAGATAAAAGAAAGAATAAGTAACAGTACTGTCTGGGCACCGAAACTAATCCCTCTTCTTAAAGAACTTGTAAAAAGAATTTCTTTCATGAGACACTTAGTTTTAGTTTTTGAATAAAGATTAATATAAATTACTCTGCGGCCGACTTTACGGTCACACAAGTAGTAGTTCCTTATTTGATGTTATCGGATATACCGATTTTATTCTTATCAGATAGCGCACAAATAGTAATCAACTATTCAATAGCAGATATCAAATAAAAATTCGTCTGAAATAAATTCAGGTATGTTTTGTTATAGGTTGGATTGGTGAGAATAAAATGGTGTAGGTTGGTTCGGTTCTGTATTTATTCTCGTATAGGTATATGTATTTCATTCAATACATTGCACAAATATATAATATGAAAACCGATGGCTGAAATACTTACTTGGGGTTAATTTTCATCTTATATTTTAATATGATATTTAATTCATTGATTATCAAAACAAAAAAGGGGACATTCCTGCCCCCTTCACTACTAAACTTAATTCAAAAACTATTGTGTCAATATCATTTTCTTCGTATCACTAAATAATCTGGAGTCAAAGCGATAGAAATATACCCCACTTCTACCGAGTTGATGATCGGAAAGTATCACCTCATTTACCCCTTTTTGATAACTGGCCTTTTGAGTATAAATTACCTTGCCGGTCATATCCATTACCTGCAGGACACCATAGGTATCTTCTGACAGGTAGAATTTAATTGAAGTACTTCCATTAAATGGATTAGGTATATTTTGATACAGTACCCCTTTCGGAACTGCATGACTATTAATCTGCAAGTCGGTACCATCAATCAATATTGATTCTATTTTACCGTCTGTTGTATATGCCTCAGGTCTCAGATTATCACTCAACAGGCTAATAGTCCCCGTACCTTTGTTTACTCCTTGTGTAAAGTACAAATGAATAATTTCAGTACCGGTCTCGATATCCGGATTGTCCCAACTGATTTTTATCCTACCGTTGATGATATCTTTCAATCCTACATTGCTTGCATCAAAGTTGCCCAGATTCCCTGCACTGTAATGATCAAACTGCAGGTATTGTGGATCAAACTGGAGTTCAAACTGCATACCGGTATAATTTTTCAATTCATCGGCGCTGATAGTCACTTCGATCATATTCTCACCTTCTGCTTTTGAGTGCAGGAACAGTGGTAATGATTTTTCAGATCTTACTTCGATTGGATCTTCCATCAAATTGACTTTCGCGGAGTTATTCAGATCACCCATCTTGATGCCGATGAAATTAGCTTGCGGTACTTCCTTAAATACTCTTGTAATCTTCGTCTTATATACATCCGGTTGATTGAATGGATTTTCTTTATTTGCAAATCTGTATGATTTATCTGCAAAACGCCATTCATACCCTGATGGGAAAATATTCGTATTACCAACCAATAATGACCGAATATCCAGGATATCTTTTACTGAGAGCTTCTGATCATTATTGACATCAGCAGCCAGTAGTTTGTATGGTGACTTCAACATGTTCCTTCCTAACAAGTGGTCACGCAACTTAATTATATCAAGTGTACTGACACCATTCTCAGGCGAGTCGTGTTTATCACAATACACTTCCACATTTGACTTCGGAGGAATATCATGCAGATAGTAATCTCCCCGGTTATCATTCCTGCTCCGGGTTCCAGCCCCATCGGCTGTGACCATCACATCATCAATAGGTACACCTTCTTCATTCCGGATATTTCCACTGATCATCATCATGTGATTACAATCCACGTCTTCACCCTCAGGTGCCACATAGTGGACGGCTATGGTACAACTGGTGTAATTGCCACTTTCATCAAATGCATAAACCGTCAATCCTTCCCACTTCAAGCTATCTACACTCTCAGTACAAATAACTAGAATGGAGTCATTATCCACATTGGTTGAATCAAATGAATACCGGATGCTGTCATCCAATGTACAATTATCATGCGCTCTTAAACTATCAAAAGTCAATTGCCATGCATACATCGTGTCTATACCGTCGAGGTTCATAATCAGTGTCTTCTTTCTCGGACAAACCCAGGTAGGTGGAATGGTATCAATTCCTTTTACATACAAATGGAAATTCGATATATTGCCACAGGTATCTGTCGCGACATAATCAATTCGTGTCGGATGGATTCCTTTATAGGTACCACTAGCATCTACTGATAAAGTATCTGCATCTGAAGCAGTAGAATTGTTAGTCACACTTACTGGTGAACAATCTGCAACCGTCAGGCCACTCAGATCTACAAAGCGCTGACAAAGTGTATCCACATAGAAAGTAATGGTATCACCCAGTGCATACC
>CAZGKN010000041.1:0-21553 GCA_964525915.1 uncultured Saprospiraceae bacterium
TCTTCCCAGAGATCCTTTGCTTTCTTGTAGTCAACCTCCTTGACAGTAATGGATAAAGCGTTTTCATCACCCTTTGACATCGTCTTCACAGATTCACTGACCTGAGAGAAAACAGGGAAACTAAGAACTGACAACAGAAGCACAATGAGTATATTTTTCATATCGATTACTTTCTAAGTTTAAATAATCTTTTGACGTAAATGTTTTGAAAAATAACATTAAGCCGTGTGTTTTGTGACGATATAAATTGAAAAAAATAGCATTATACTTGAAAATAACAGGATGAAATATTGTCCGGGATAGATATTATAGTTCACACATTTTACAAAACAGAATATGATACGTGGACAAATGAATTATTTTTGGCAGCGAATTCATTATATTCGCTGCAATGAGTGACATCATAAAATTACTGCCGGATGCGCTGGCAAATCAGATAGCTGCTGGTGAGGTAGTACAGCGGCCTTCGTCTGTAGTTAAAGAATTGCTGGAAAATGCGATAGATGCAGGAGCAGACCAGATCACACTGACACTTACCGATGGAGGTAAAGTCATGGTCAAGGTCTCTGACAATGGTATGGGTATGTCACCTACGGATGCACGAATGAGCTTCGAACGTCATGCTACTTCAAAACTGAGTAGCAGCAAAGACTTGTTCAATATCCATACGATGGGATTCAGAGGGGAAGCACTGGCTTCCATTGCGGCAGTCGCACAGGTAGAGATGAACACCAGGACTGAAAATATGAGTGCCGGAACAAGAATCCGTGTCGAGGGCTCTAAGATCACCACACAAGAAATGGCTCAGATGAACCCGGGCACAACCATCGAGGTGAAGAACTTATTTTTCAATATCCCTGCCAGAAGAAATTTCCTGAAGTCAATTGAGATTGAGAAAAAACATTGTATCGAGGAGTTTAACCGGATCGCGCTGGCTTATCCGCTGGTACGGTTCACACTGATTCACAACAAAGAAGTAGTCACCGGTTTGTTACCCGGAAAACTGAAGCACAGGATTGGTGAACTGATCAAAGGGAATATACTGAGTCATCTCCTGAAAGTGAAAGAGGAAGCCGGCGATATCAGTATTCTGGGCTATATCGGTACTCCAGAGCAAGCCCGGAAATCCAGAGGTGATCAATATTTCTTTGTAAATAAACGATTCATCAAAAGTGCTTACCTCAATCATGCTGTACAAAGTGCTTATGAATCTTTGCTGCCGGATAAGCACTTTCCTTTTTATGCTATTTTTATTGAATGTCCGCCAGAAAGTATTGATGTTAATGTACATCCGACAAAGCAAGAGATAAAATTTGAAGAAGAGCAACTAATCTATAATTATCTGCGATCAGCAGTAAAACATACACTGGCAGTGAACTTCATGGTTCCTATGATTGATTTTGATAAGGATCAGCAACTGATGCGCGAATGGGATAAAAGACCTGCACCGGAAGCGACACAGGCTCGCCGGGATCAGTACAGAATCCCCGGTAATTTTCACAAGGAGAATACTGGTCGGTGGCAGGATCTCTATGATAACCTGAAAATGCCTTCCATAGATCAGGCAGGTGTGGGTCAGCAGAAAATGATTTTCAAAAGTGCGATCAATGATCAGGCACCCGAAGCAGAAGAGACACTCCACCCCCAAGTGAGAACTGAAGATCTGATTCAGCTGCATGATAAGTACATCCTTTGCCCGGTCAAATCCGGTCTCATTCTGATTGATCAGAATAAAGCGCATCAGCGGATTTTGTATGATGAATTTACTGCACAGATACAGCAGGATATACATCTCAGTCAGAGCATCATGTTTCCTGTTATTGTGTCCCTGGATGCAGCCCGTATGTCACTCATCAATATTTTCATCGATAAGATGAATATGTGGGGTTTCCAACTTGCTGTTACTGCCGAAAATACGCTTGAGATTAGCGGGGTCCCGGCATTTGCGGATGAAGCACTGGATTGGAGTAACTGGATGGAAGATGTGCTACATGATCTGGAGATGAATGTGGAAGTACAAACACCTACCGAATCAATATTAGCAGACGCGTATGCACGAAAATCGGCCACACCTGCCGGTAAAAGACTGAGCCAGACAGAAATGCGGGACTTGGTTGACAGACTTTTTGCCTGTGCTTTTCCATCACATACAGTGAATGGTGACCGATGCTTTACATTAATACCTTTAGTCGAACTCGAGAAATATTTAAAATAGATGTATAGAATAACAGAAGTGGTAAAAAACCTGATCTTATTGAATATCATCATGTATGTATTATTCAGTGTGATATTTCCGCAGACCGGAAATGCAATGGTATTGTATTATTTCAGTTCAGAGCACTTCCGCTACTGGCAGCCTCTGACACACATGTTCATGCATGCCAATTTTGGGCATATATTTTTCAATATGATCGGACTGTATTTCTTTGGCATCATATTGGAAGAATTATGGGGGTCGGGGCGTTTTTTACGCTATTACTTATATTGCGGGATTGGTTCTTTTTTACTCCAATGGGCTTTTTGGTATTGGAAGTATCATGATACTATTTACCTGAATGAAGTTGGCATGCTGGGTGCTTCCGGAGCAGTGATGGGCGTCATCATCGGTGTTGCTTTGATGGCTCCTGATCTGACAGTCCAGTTACTCATACCACCAATTCCACTGAAGATGAAATATCTGGCATTAATCTATATTGCAATGGATCTGTATATGGGATTTGGGACTAACAGTAATGTCGCAAATTTTGGTCATCTTGGGGGTGCACTTTTTGGTTTTTTGATCATAACAATTTGGCGTAGGACAGGAGCGCTTCGTATGTAAAGGGATAAAATAGAAATTAAGCCCACTATGTTTGAGTCGATTATAAAAGATTTGAAGTATGAGTTAAATCATGGGAATAATATTACCCGGATTCTCTTACTATACTGTGCAGTATTCTTTCTGATTATTCTGACTCAGGTGATATTGATGGGTGCTGAGTTGGGTATAGGACATGGCGAACTGTTAAAATACCTGCAGATCCCTGTCAATGCCGAATTATTTGTTCTGCGACCGTGGACGATTCTTACCTATTCACTGATAAATACAAGCTTCTGGCAGATCGTATTTGATTTGCTCTTTATTTATTGGTTTGGCAATATAGCAGGCGATTTGATAGGTGATAAACGGGTGTTACGATTATTTGTATTTAGTGTGATCAATGGTGGATTAATCGCGCTGATCATTTGTATTATACTCGGCCAATTCCATTCAGTCAGCCCGATTCTGACCGGAGCTGGTGCTGGAGCATACGGGCTTATGGCAGGTGCAGTGTTTTTAGCGCCGGATTACTATATGCGCCTTATCCTGATCGGTAAAGTGAAGATCAAATACATCGCAGCTGTAGTGGCTGGTATTCTGGTATTGATGATTATCGCCAGACCATTCAATGCACTTAACTATGTGAGTCTGGGTGGACTGTTAGCTGGTTTTTTGTATATCTATTTACTCAAGCAGGGATGGATGCCCACACTCAATTGGCATCGCAAAAATCATCCTCAGAAAATAACACTTAAACGACCGGCTGAACCAACCAAAATTGTAAATATTTTCTCATCGATCAAACGAATGGAACAAGTTGCTAAAAAAGATAATGATCAGATGGCAATTGAAGACAGGCTGGATAAAATACTGATTAAAATTAAGGAAAAAGGCAGAGAGAGCCTGTCAAAAGAAGAAATAAAATTTCTGGACGAATACAGTAACAGGAATCAATGAAAGTTATCAGAATTAGTGTATTAATAGCGAATATAATAGCAGCATTACTGTTGTTACTATGCTATTTTTCACCCTATTTTGATCCGGAATATTATTGGCCATTTGGTATATTAGGTTTGATTTTTCCCTTCCTGATAATGCTTAATTTGCTTTTTGTGTTATTTTGGATATTCTTCAGATTAAAATATTCACTCATTTCGCTGATAATTATTCTCGTCGGCTGGAATTCCTTTCGTGGTGTCATCGGGCTGAATTTACCGGAAGAAAAACAAGATACTTCAAATTCATTCCGTGTGATGTCCTATAATATCAGGGCACTCTCAAAACTTAAGACTTATCCGACAAAAAATTTTAAGGAAAATCAGGAGAAATTGAATTTTTACCTTAGAGAGAATACTGTTGCTGATGTCCTGTGCCTGCAGGAGACAACTAAGCCAAATGTTACTTTTTTTGAAAATGAACTGGGCTATGATTATTTCATTCGCTATCCGGGATACAACAGCCGCACTTGCATCCTGTCAAAATTTCCCATCATTCACGATGGTACGATTAGTTTTGATCATGGCTATGGTGATGCTGTTTGGGCTGATATCGAGATAGTCGATACGATTATCCGCTTTTACAGTGTCCATCTGCATTCGAATACGATCAGTCTGGATGCTGATAATCTGTTGAGTCAGTCTGAGATACAGACCCAGCAAGCGCTTAAAGGTGCCAGAGGAATGTTCACTAAGTATCGCTTTGCTACCCGGATCAGGTACGAACAGGCAAAGAAATTAAAAAAGCACATCGATAGTTCACCCTATCCGGTGGTGCTCTGTGGAGATTTCAATGATACACCCCAATCTTACGTGTACCATGTGCTGAATCAAAACCTGAAAGACACATTTAAAGAAAGAGGCATAGGTTTTGGCACTACCTGGGCAGGGAGTCTGCCGGGACTAAAGATAGATTACATCTTATGTTCGAATAGTTTTCTGACGATTAATCATCAGATATTAAGACGACCTTTTTCAGATCACTATCCCATTATTTCTACTTTAAAATTTGAATAAATTTGTTGCATACTAAAGGTAATTTCACATTGAGCGCCTTACAGGAAGGCACACTGCTATTGATAGATAAGCCATTGAATTGGACGTCATTTGATGTAGTAAACCGAATCAGGGTTGCCATCTGTAAACATTACAATATAAAAAAACTAAAGATCGGACATGCAGGGACACTTGATCCATTGGCTACCGGACTTTTGATCCTATGTACCGGCAAGTGGACAAAAAAGATTGATTCTATTCAGGCGCAGGTAAAAGGATATAGCGGTACGATTCAGATGGGATACACTACTGCCTCATACGATATGGAGACAGAACCTGTCGAAGTAGAGCATGATGTAAAGCTAAATAGTGAGTTGGTTGCTAAAGCTAGTATTCAATTCACAGGAGTACAGAATCAATTACCTCCTATTTTTTCAGCAATCAAGAAAGAAGGGAAGAGAGCGTATGACCTGGCCCGACAGGGTAAAGAAGTAGCAATGGATCCCAGGCAAATTGAAATTTTTGATCTTCAGTTGAAATGGGACGGAAGCGATGAGATTAGTTTTAATGTAGTATGTAGTAAGGGCACCTATATACGCTCTCTGGCACATGATATCGGACAATTTCTGGGTACAGGTGCTTACCTGTCTGCATTGCGACGGACCTCAATCGGTGATTATTCTGTGGATAAAGCTGAAAGCCTTGAAGTCCTGTTGAGTAATTTCAATTAAGGCAAGCAGAAATCAATTTATACCAGAAGATTGTGTAAACCTGACTCACTGGTGTCTGACCAAATAAAATATGGCTAAACAAGTGATTTTCACGTGTTTGAATTTGTGTATCTGGCTACAAAGACAAATTTTTTAATAAAAAACAGCTAAAAATATCTTCAATTGTTTGTTAGTTTGGCAAGAAGTCTTAAATTAGCTTTTGTAGAATGTGTATAATTTACACATTTGAGAAATAATTTAACCATATAAAACCAACAGTAGTTTATGAAGCAGTTTTTATTTACATTGCTAGCGCTGTTCATTTCGTCATTTCTTTATTCACAGTCAGGTGTCACGGGTATCATTCGTGATGAGACTGGAAATGGAGTTGTCGGAGCCACTGTATTGATTCCTGCGACCAAGCAGGGGACAGTCACAGATATAGATGGAAAATACAAGTTAGAGAATTTGCAGGGAAGTGAAGTGACACTGACCGTCTCTTATGTAGGCTATCTAAGTCAGACTGTCACAGTACAACTGACTCCCGGTGGAATGGCAGAACGGAATTTTACATTAAGACAGGACGATAAAGTACTACAGGAAGTAGTAGTCATCGCCTATGATGCGAAGAAGAGAGAAGATCTCACAGGATCAGTCACTTCGGTGTCGTCAAAAGATTTCCAGAAAGGAAATATTAATTCACCAGAACAATTATTGACAGGTAAAGTAGCTGGTCTGCAAATCACCAATGGTGGTGGCGCTGCAGGTGGTGGCTCTAAAATTCGTATCCGGAGTGGTGCCTCATTGAATGCCAGTAATGATCCATTGTTGGTAATCGATGGTGTGCCGGTAGAATCTAATGGTATAAGTGGATCAGCCAATCTGCTAAATACTATTAACACGGATGACATTCAGTCAATATCGGTTTTGAAAGATGCATCAGCTACGGCACTCTATGGTTCCAGAGCTTCAAATGGTGTGATAATAATCACTACCAAGACGGGTGCCGCAGGTAAGGTAAGATTTAATTTCAATACTAATCTTTCCGTAGGTACGATCGCACAAAAGATCGATGTGCTTAGTGCAGATGAGTTGCGCACTATCGTGAAGGATAATGGAAATGAAAAGTATATCAATCTGTTAGGTACTGCCAATACTGACTGGCAGAAAGAAATCTACGAGAATGCCGTCGGTAATGATAATAACCTGAGCGCAAGCGGGAGCCTGGGTAGTGTTCCATTCAGGGTATCAATTGGTTATCTGAACCAACAAGGTATATTGAAGACAAACAGTTTCAACAGGCTAAGTGGAGCTATCAATATCAGACCTTCTTTATTCGATGATCATCTGAAAATCAATATCAATGCACGAGGTGTGCAGACACATAATCAGTTTGCTGATGAAGGTGCGATCAATGCGGCTGCATTTTTTGATCCTACAAAACCAGTAAATACTACAAACCGATTTGGTAATTATTGGGAATGGTTACAGAATGATACCACCGTATTGCAGTTAGCTACACGGAATCCGGTATCCTTGCTCAATCTGCGGGATAATAACTCGACTGTTAACCGGTTTATCGGTAACATTCAATTAGACTATTCACTACATTTCTTCCCTGACCTGCACATATTAGCTAACCTGGGTATGGATAAAGCAAAAGGCAGTGGTAAAGATTCATTCTCTGCCTTAGCTGCTACGAATTATCTGACCGGTGGTCGGGTGACAGAGTACAAACAGGGAAAAAGCAATACGCTGGCTGATATCCAACTGTATTACAAGAAAGCATTTGGACAGAATAGCCAGGTGGATGTTCTCTTAGGTCATAGTTATGAGGACTTCTATACTGATGTATATAATTTCGCTTCTTTTGATCAGAAAGGTGATACTATACCGGGTACTGTCCCGGCATTTGCTACAGATAAACCTGAGTTCAGACTTGAATCTTATCTCGGTCGTATAAACCTGAATCTGGCAGATAAGTATCTGATCACCGCATCCATACGTCGTGATGCAAGCTCTAAGTTTTCGCCGGATAACAGAGTCGGTTACTTCCCTGCAGTGGCAGTGGCATGGAAACTCAAGGAAGAATTATTTAAGAACTGGAATACTATGTCAAATCTGAAGCTGAGGTTAGGCTGGGGTGTTACCGGACAACAGGACATTGGCTCTTATTATTCATACTTGCCGACTTATTCACGGAGCTCTCAGACAGCACAATACCAGTTTGGTAATGCATATTATACTTTCCTTCGTCCAAGTGCGTATGATAAAGATATCCGATGGGAGAGTACTACTACTACCAACGTTGGTTTGGATTGGGGCTTTTTTGATGAGCGCCTGTCTGGAAGTATTGATATCTATAAGAAAAAGACCAAAGATTTGCTTAGTGTGATTCCGGTAGCACCGGGTTCGAACTTTGATATTTCCCTGCTTACAAATGTAGGAAACATGGAAAATAAAGGGATTGAATTTACAGTAAATACCGTGCCGGTGAAGAACTCAAATCTGGTCTGGAATTTGGGATTCAATCTTACTTTCCAGGAATCTGAAATTACTAATTTGCTGAAGTATGAAGATCCTACATTTACAGGCATAGATGTCTCAGGTATCTCAGGTGGTACTGGTAATAGTATTGGTAAATTTAGTGTAGGTTATGCACCTTATACATTCTTCGTATATAAGCAGGTGTATGATCAAAATGGAAAACCAATCGAAGGTTTATATGAAGACCTGAACAGAGATGGTGTGACTGATGATAAAGACAGATATCTATATACTAAGCCTTCACCGGATGTGATGCTGGGCATTGCGACTAATGTACTAATTGGCAAATTTTCAGTTGGTCTGGCTGGTCACGCTTCCTTTGGTAATTATGTCTATAATAACTTCCAGGCTGAGTCAGCAACCAGCAGGAACATTTTTAATCCACTGGGATTCATAGGAAATGCTTCTACCGCATATTATGATACTAAATTTACGAACAATCGCTATTTATCGGATTATTACATTGAGAATGGTTCATTTTTCAGGTTGGATAATATAAATCTGGGATATTACTTCGGTTCAATATTTAATGGAAAAGCTAATCTGAGAATCAATGCGAATGTTCAGAATGTATTGCTGATAACAAATTACAAAGGACTGGATCCGGAACTTGCAAGTGACACCGGTGTAGATAACAATATCTATCCGAGACCAAGAATGTACACCGTTGGATTGAACCTTGATTTTTAAGCAAATAAATAAAGTAAAATGAAGAAATATAATTATATACTATTCTCGATGCTGTTCACGATCAGCTTACTCTTTGCTTCCTGTGCCAAGCAATTGGATCTGTATCCTCAGAATGACTTGACACCTGAGACAGCTTATGCTACCGTGAGCGGGTATAAGAGTGTACTGGCTAAAATATATGGTACGATGGCCATTACAGGCAATGCTGGTCCGGCAGGACAACCGGATATAGCCGGTGGTCTGAATGAAGGATCACAAATTGCATTCATCCGTGGATTTTTCAATTTAGAGGAATTACCAACTGATGAGGCTGTCGTCGCCTGGAATGACCAGACAATCAAAAATTTTCACAATCTGAGCTGGACATCAGCAGATCCGTTTTTATTAGGTATGTATGCCAGGCCGATTTACAACATCACACTGATCAATGAGTATCTACGCGAATCTACTGCAGAAAAAGTAGCTGGCCGCGGAATAACCGGAGCTGATGCTGATTTCATCGCTAAGAGCCGCGCAGAAGCTCGATTCCTGCGTGCTTTCAATTATTGGGTGATGATGGATTTATTTGGTAAATCTACCTTTATCACAGAGGCTGATCAGGTAGGTTCGACATTACCAAAAGAAATAAGCAGATCTGATCTCTTCAACTATATCGAATCTGAATTGAAAGCTATTGATGGTGATCTGGCACCTGCGCATACGATAGAGTATGGTCGGGTAGATCAGGCGGCTGCATGGGCATTGCTGGCGAGAATGTATCTGAACGCTCAAGTTTATATAGGCCAGCCTAAATATACTGAAGCGATTGCATATAGCCAGAAGGTAATCAATGCAGGTTATTCATTACAACCGGGTTATGCGAAACTCTTCATGGGTGACAATGACAAACAGAAGGATGAGTTTATCTATACCATAACAGTCGATGGTCTCCGTACCCAGGCGTATGGAAATACGACTTTTATGGTACATGCTGCCTGTAGTGGAGATTATGCTGATTATGGAACCAATAATGGTTGGGGTGGATACCGTGCTACAAAAGCATTGGGCGCGCTATTTAGCGATCTCAGTGGTGCTACTGATCAACGGGCTTTATTTACTACCAGTGTTTATGGTACCTCTGCAGCGCAGATGGAAATTGCCGATGTGAGTGATTTCGGTAATGGCTTGCACGTGAAGAAATTCGTCAATCAACATTCTGATGGAAGCCCAAATTCTGATCCAACCAAAGAATTTGCAGATACTGATTTTCCGGTATTCAGACTTTCGGAAATGTATTTGATTTATGCAGAGGCTGTATTACGAGGCGGTACCGGTGGTGATCTCGGAACCGCTTTGGAATATATTAATAAGATCAGATACAGAGCTTACGGTGAAAGTTACGGACCAAATGACATAGGTAAAGTCAATGCAAGTGATCTTACGCTGGACTTTATATTGGCTGAACGTGGTCGTGAATTGTATTGGGAAGGACACAGACGAACTGATTTGATCAGATATGGATTATTGACTTCAGATACTTATCTGTGGCCATGGAAAGGTGGTGTCAGAAATGGAACTGCTGTAGCAGATAAATATAATCTGTACCCAATCCCTAATAATAACCTGTCAGCTAATACTAATCTGACTCAAAACAAAGGATATTAACTTATAAAAATTGAATGATGAAAAAAATTATAAACATACAGTTCATTTCATTACTTGCGCTGATATTCCTGATGGGTTGTGCCAAAGATGAGACCCGTGTGGTTTATCTGGGTGGAACAGCTCCTAAGCTGACTGCATCAGTCGCAGACGTGAATATGAACTATAATGATGCGGATAAGACCGGAACAGTCCTGGAATGGACAAATCCGGACTACCGTTTCAATTCTGGTGTCAGTTCGCATACGGTGACTTATGCACTGGAATTGGATACGGCAGGCGCTAATTTTGCAAGCGACAATAAAAAGGTCATTTCACTGAACGGTGATTTGTCTTACAGTTTTAAAATTTCAGCGCTGAATGATATCATGCTTAATCAATTGAATTTAAGTTTGAATCAGCCACATTCACTGGAAGCCAGAGTGGTGGCTACCTTGGGAGATAAGTCAACTGAGCTCGTATCGAATAAGGTTACGATCAATGGTACACCCTATGCGATTCCACCAAAAGTAGTGCCACCGGCTAATGGTACACTATGGATTACCGGGGATGCTACACCTGCCGGTTGGGCTAATCCATTAGCAGCGCCGTATGACTCTACTCAATTATTTACCAAAGTTTCTGAGACATTGTATGAGATTACCATCCAGCTTCCGGGCGGTGGTGGCTATAAGCTGATCCAGGAGAATGGCGTCTGGGGTTCACAGTATCACATGCTGGATGGTGGAACCTGGCAAGGTGGAGATTTCGAACAGAAAGACTCTGATCCACAATTCCCTGGTCCACCTGATGCAGGAACTTATAAGATAACGGTAGATTTCCAGAAGGGTAAATTTTTTGCCAGCAAACTTTAACTATTTAAAAAAAGAAAAATGAAGAAAATATTAAGTTTAATATGGCTCTTATCGACTGTAGCTATCTTTTTTACAAACTGTAAGAAGTATGATCAGTTGGATACCTTTGCCAATGGAAAGCCTGTAGTACTGACCAGTTCGGCTTCGGATGTAGCGCCTCCGGCATCAGATTCAGATAATGTGGTGTTGAAGCTCAACTGGACCAATCCGGAATATGCGACTGACCCGGCCAGCTATAAGTTTATCATTGAGATCGCTGAAGCCGGCAGTAATTTTGCAAATGCCAGCCAGACCACAGTAAGTGGTGTGTATTCTCATGAATTTACTGGAAGAGCGCTGAATACTATTTTATCCGGGTTTGGATATCATTTTGATGAGCCACATGATATGGAGATACGCATTGTATCTTCTTATGCCAATAACAATGAAAGGTACATCTCAAATATCGTCCCGGCAAAAATGACTGCTTATAAGGGCCCATCCACTGTAATTGATGCAACTACAATGTTTGTCATCGGTGATGCTGCTAAAGGCTGGGATACAGATGTAGCGCTAAATCTGATCGGTGTTCGGAAGTTTGCCGGAGTAGTCGAACTGGCTTATGGTAAGGAGTTTAAGTTACGAAAAGATGCGGGAAGTTGGGATATTAACTGGGGCCTGGCTGATACTGCGACCTTTGCTTTTAACAGACCAATAAATTTGAAATTGGGTGGTGGTAATCTAAAACTTCCTGATGGAACAGGTACTGACTTGTTTCAGATCATTATGGATGTTGATGCCAATACAGTGACCATTTCCAAAGTTGCCTCTACGATGAATATTATCGGCGATGCTGCACTGGGATGGGATACGGATCTGCCTATGAATAATGATGGTAATGGTAAATTTTCTGTGATAACTAATCTTTTGGGTACAAAAGAGATGAAGTTCAGAGCAATTCCAGGTAGCTGGGATGTGAATTGGGGAATCGCCAGCGGTGATACACTTACGCTGGGACAAGCCTTTGCTATACAGCGTGATGGACCGAATATCAAGATTCCTGCAGATGGTAAATATAAAGTGGCAATAGACCTGGGGACTTTGACGGCTACAATTACTGCTTCGAATTTCCCTGATAATCTCTTCCTGGTAGGCGGTGGTACACCCGCAGGCTGGGATCCGGCAGCATCGTTCCCATTCAGAAAACTTGAAGATGGAAAGTTCGAGGTATATTCACCGATTACAGCTAATGGCGAATTTAAGTTTCTCCAGACACAAAGTTGGGATGGTGACTGGGGTGATAACAAGACCACCACAGGAGTTCTCGAACAAAATGATGAACAGAATTGTAAAGTGACTGATGAAGGATTTTACAAGATTAATTGTGATTTTACTACCGGTAAATGGACAGCACTGAAGACCAGTTGGGGACTTATCGGTTCAGCTACACCCGGTGGCTGGGACAGTGATACGGATATGACAAAAGCATCCGATTTTGGTTGGACGATTACACTGGATCTTATCGCCGGTGAGATTAAATTCAGAGCGAATGATGGCTGGGATATTAATTTTGGTGATAACGGCGCGGATGGTTCACTGGAAGGCGGTGGAGCAAATATTGCCATCGCAGAGGCCGGTAATTACACGATTACTATGGAGCTTGCACCTACAGGTTATACTTATACGGTGAAGAAAAATTAAGCAGTGTAAAATACGATTGAAAAGGCGGAGAGGATTTCTTCGCCTTTTTGTTTTTTGATAAATATTATCTTTAGTATACTGATAATTACTAAATCAAATATTTTGCAGCATATATTAAAAAAAGAATGAGTTATGCGGGGAAATGGTATCCGAAAGGCGATAATGTATTCAGCCTTGTTTGTATTGATAATGTTTGTCTGGGATTACCTGGCAGGAAGAGCAATCGGTGAATTCTTTCTGATTAAGTATGGGATTCTTTTTGTTATCGTTTTTATTGTCTATTTAATTTTTGATTATTTTTCAAAAAAAAGAAACGAATAATTTATACCGGAATGATTATGATTTGACCATTTGGCGGCCTCCGTCCCACTTCAGAGGATGCAGGGGTTAGCGGAAGGCAAATTATCAAATCTAATTCCGAATAGTATATATAAGTTTAAAATATAATTTAGATCTCCCTAAAATATTGCCTTCACCGATGCACGACCCGTATGAATAGTCTTAAAATCACCGCTTTTCCGGCCATCATATCCAAAGGATAACTGAATATTGCTTTTCAGATTTTGATTGTAATTCAAACTCCATAGGAAGTTTTTACCATTTTTCAGACCTTCAAGTAATGCAAATTCAATGGCCGTATTGTTGGTATTTTGCAACAAATTATTTACATAGGTAAAAGTGAAATTGAAAGATGATAACGTGCTTTTATTGTATTCAGTAGTTAGAAATAAATTGTTCGAAACAGCACGTTCCGGGCCCAATGTATTTTTTTGAACCAACCATTTATAACCGGAGGTGAGTCTTAATTTATCGAGTATCATCCAGCTAATTTGTGGTTTTACTTCTCTGCCTTTTATTAAATAATCATTACTTGCAAACATTTCAGAATTACTCCTTTTATTTCTTTGTGATGTTGTCAGAAATGCACTTATCTGTGGCGTGATATTGACCCGCGTATCCAGAGTCAGATCCTCCGTGCCTCTTTTTTCATAACCGGAAGCCAGGATATTTTTTGAGTCATTTTTTGAAAACTGTAGTTGTATTTCCCAAATAGCATCGCCCCGGTTGTAAAACAAAGAATGACGCTGTGATTGAATCAAGCTCACCAAGGCTGAGTCTGGTATTTCTGTATAAATAGGATTCCAATACCCTTTTACCGGTTTATCATAGATCTTTCGCTCCAGCCGGTAGAATGCTTGTGCGCCAAACTTATTGAAGAAAGATTTAAACCAATTGTCGTTATTGTCCACAGGCTTCGGATCCCATTTGAATGATTGACTAAATGAGGTGTTGAGCGTCGAAATAAAATCATTGGAGAGTATGGTAACCCGGGTGTAAACTGCCTGATCAGGAAAAGGAGCAATAACAAATTCATTGATTTGCTGAATGCTGTCATGATTGAAATCCTCCCAGGTATAAGTGCCCTGTCCGGGTTGCACCCGAACAAAGTTCCATTCAAACTTTTTTTCCTGACCTGAACTGACTTCGAAGAAAGTATTTCCACTCATCCTTTTCTTAAACCAGGCAAACAAATATTCAGCCTGACCGATATACGTATTTTTTGAGGTTATTTTGGATTTAAACTGATCATTTTTTAGATCAAGACTATGCCAGGTAGCATTGAGATTCAGATTGTTATTTCCCGATAACAGGTTGATTTTCATTCCGATATCTCTGGAAATATAGGCATCCAATAAATCACTTTTTACCGGGAGTTTATCTTTTCGAATCTGCCAGAATAATTCTGTTTTTAGTTTTTTCTTGAATGTATTTTGAAGTGCAGCCTTATAGATGGAAAAATCATGTGATAAATTGAGCAATGTATCTACCTGCTTATTATTTCTGAGATTTCTCTCAGCTTCCCAGGATAAAATTAATTTCATGTCAGCCCAGGCCGGGAAAGCTCTGCTAAAGGAAGCGCCCGGTCTGAGAAAATGAGTTTCCTCGATTGTAGTATTTGTATTTAACAAACTGGCGTATGCCTTAAATTCGGTGTTTTTAAGTGACAAACGGCTATTTATTTCATTTTTATTCCCATTAAATTGATTGCCGCTTCCCAGATATGAAAATGAATAATCAAGATTGAATTTATTTCCGAAATATTGATTTAAGCTTGCACGAAATAGCTGCTGACCTTCCTCCAAATTTAGAGGGAGATTCCAGTCACGCTGAAATTCAATGCTTCTATACGGATTGATGTAGGTAAATGTCGGCTGAATCATTTCATAATTTACACGGGAATCCATTTGCCATTTAGCACTTTTTAAAATATTTATCTTATTTCTGAAGGCTGAAAAATAAACGCCAAGACCCTGATTGTCTGCATTTCCAATAGAAGAGAACCGGTTCAGATCTTTATTACTGAGAGCGATCTCACCGGAGACACCGGATAATGTGTCGGGGGTACAGACTGCCTTTCCTGAAAACATCTGTTGTTGATTGGGCGGTATAAGCTTTGTGAGTGGTTCATACTTTCCACGGGCCTGCCCGGTGACGGGATCAGGTGCAACCCATTGGTACACCCGACCATTTACGCCATCATTGAGCCTGATATAATTACCCTGATTAGTTTCTGTAAAATCAGCGATAAGTCGCGAAGTGCCGAATCGCCAGGGAAAACTTAAAATCTTATACGATTTACCATCGACTGTGGTATCAATGAGGGAATAGGACACGATTGATAAGTCAGCTCCTGGATCGATAGTTCGGAGCGAATTGACTAAGGTATTGTTGATACTGTCACCCAGTGAAGCAAGCAATCGCTTGTCATCTGCAGAAAGTTCACGGCTCCGGTTTGAGTTTTTCCCATCCTGCTCAGAATAAGCGTTGAGACTGAATTGCCATCCTGGCTTATTATAGTCAATTGCCGCATTTACTACTGATCGGAGGTATTGTTGATTGCTATATTCGTATTCGATGATAATCCGAATATCTCTGGTGATAATCAGACGGGGCATAAAAGTAATCTCACCGCTATTGTAGTCAATGGTGTAGTCGCCATCATAACCCCTCGTCAATAATACACCATCAGCATATACCCGCTCTGACCCGGAAAGTACGACGACAAACTGTTCACCTTCTGCACCAGGCAATCTATATGGGCCCTGATTACCTTCGCTAACGGCTAAAGTGATACGATTGAATTTCCCCTTTGTAATAGCTATTCCTCCGCGCGTGCGCAGTGTGTCCTGACCACGCAATGAAATAGAATTTGATATTTGAACACCTTGCAGCTTTTTATAATAATTGATGAAATAGCTATTGGGTCTGTTGATCTCGAGATCTCCGGCTGTAAGTGATGAATTTTTATTTGACAGCACGATGAATACTTTGTCAAATTCCTGCAATTGCTGTGTATTGCCTTCAGGCTGGATCGGTATGTGGCTGTCTGTCATCGCACCGCTGATATGGATGTCATCACCGAGATCGCCTGCTAACTGTAGATTGAAGCCGGAGTTGAGTGTCAAATCCTGATTGTTTCCGATGGAAATTCCACGGGTGAACGCACCCCGGTAGTCAATTTTATTCTTTGCCAAAAGTAATCCTGTTTCTACTCCTTTCAGATTGTCAATGCTCAGATCCGGAGACCACTGAGGCAGAATCATGGAAGTATCCAGCCGGTAATAGGGTTCAAAGAACCTTCCCTGTACTATTCTGTAATAAAGTGTGTATTTTGCTGTATCCAAAGTGAGTGATTTATCCGATAGCATTAGCAAAGAATCATTCAGGCTAAAATGTCGGGTCATATCTGTATACATGCTATCCTGACGAATAATCAATACTGATCGGGGGATAATATTGCCAGGTAGTTTATAAAGCCTGAATGTATCCGGACTAAATGTATGTGAACGAAGATTGCTCAGACTCCGAAGCTGGCCAAATGCTGTGCCGGTAAAGAGTAGAGTGCTAAACAGTAGCAGGACAAACTGTCTGTAAATTGAAAAAATACACTTTTTTCTACTCATTGATGTAAAGCATTCCTGTTCACCCAACGACAATGTTTACAAAGCCATTGCCTCTACTCCATAACCTTGAAATATTTTTGGCCAAAATATACTGTCGGTTTAATCATTTAAATTTAGACAAAGATTTTAAATCGTACATAGTTAGGTTCAATGGTTTGGAATAGTTACAGCCGGATTAAAAACAAATGTAAATCATAAGAGTCAGGCTTACAACCCATATACCAGTGAACTTCTGTATATTGGCATTTAATAATAAAAACATCATATAATGCGCTTTTGGTTTACTATTTCACTGTTCATATTACTTATTAGCGGTAGTGTAGCTGCCAACAATAATCCACAATTCCTGACTGGGAATACATCAACATTAAAAGTAAATCCTACGAACTGGTGGATAGGTATGGAGATGGACACCATTCAGTTGCTGATTTACGACAAAACGCATGAGATAAGTCCGGCACTTATAAAAATTGAATACAAAGGCATTGAGACTTTGGCGAAACATACTTTCCCTAATAAAAAATACATTGCGCTGGATATAGTTATTCATGAATATGCTACACCCGGTAATGTACCAATTCTTATCGGAAAACAAGTCTATCAATGGAAATTAGGCATCAAGAATAAGGCAGGCAATGGGCGGACTTATGCTCAGGGCCTCACTTCAGCCGATTTTATGTATTTGCTGATGCCGGATCGGTTTGCAAATGGCGATTATAGTAATGACAGAATTCCGGGCATGCGGGATCAGTCACTCCGTCGGGATACTGTATTTAATCGTCACGGAGGAGACCTGCAGGGTGTGATTGATCACCTGGACTATTTGCGGTCACTGGGAGTGACAGCCCTGTGGCTCAATCCTGTACTGGAAAATGATATGCCCACCAGGACAGAGCATGGTTATGCTATCACCGATCATTATCAGGTTGATCCGAGATTGGGTGGCAATGAGAAGTATGTTGAATTAGTCAAAGCAGCACACAGGAGTGGGATGAAGATAATTCAGGATGCAATTTATAATCATGTAGGGCTCTACCATTGGTTTATTCAGGATATGCCTTCACCGGATTGGGTGCATCAATGGCCGGAATATCAAAATACAAGTTTTAAAGATCAGACCTTGTTTGACCCACATGCTGCGCCTGAAGACAGAAAGATCATGTCGGATGGGTGGTTTACTAAAGAAATGCCTGATTTGAATCAGGAGAATCCATTTGTAAGTCACTTTCTGATTCAACACGCGCTTTGGTGTGTGGAAGAGTTTGGAATCGATGGCTGGCGGGTGGATACATATGCCTATAATGATCTCGATTTTATGAATACCTTGAATGCTGCATTATTGAAGGAGTATCCAGCTATCTTTATGTTTGGTGAAACCTGGGTTCATGGTGTGAGTAATCAGGCTTATTTTACAAGAAATAACTTTAATATTCCCTATAAGAGCAACTTGCCGGGTGTTACTGATTTCCAGACTTACTGGGGGATCACTGATGCGATGACCAGGCCATTTGGCTGGACAGAAGGTGTCAATGTACTGTATAGTAATCTGGCCCGTGATTTCATGTATCAGAATCCCATGAATAATGTTATTTTTCTGGGAAACCATGATCTGAGTCGTTCATATTCAGTCTATGGTGAAACCCTTGAAAAAATGAAATCCGCTCTATGCTGGCTGCTGACCAGTCGTGGAATCCCGCAATTATACTACGGGGAAGAGATATTGATGAAAGGGCTGACTTCACCTAATGATGGCTATGTCCGGAAGGATTTTCCCGGTGGCTGGAAGGAAGATACCATCAATAAATTTACTAAAGCTGGCCGTACTGACGAAGAAAATGAAGTTTGGGAACTTATTCGCACTCTGGCCAACTATCGCGGCTCTTCACAGGTATTAAGTAAAGGCAATCTGACTCAATATGTTCCGGAAGATGGCGTATATGTATATTTCCGTGCGTATAAAGAAGAGTCCATCATGGTTATTATGAATACCACAAATACGGAAAAACAAGTGCAATTATCCAGATTTTCAACTATGGTGAAAGGGCGTAGATTGATTAACTTACTGAATAATACTCAGGTAGATGGTGACAGTGTGACGCTGAAACCCTGGCAGACACTGGTTATTCGTTGTGAATGAGAAAAGTTTAATTTGAGTTGGGTCTTTTTATATCTATTAACTAATTTAATTTGTTAGAAAAACTTTCTTTTCATTTTAATTGTTCTATTACTCAATATAAGTTAAATATACTATGTCAAATCCAGTCTCCCTCACTTCCGGTGCGGTCCGTCAAATAAAACATACATTTTCTGAGCAAAATCTTCCTGCGGATCATGGGCTGCGCGTCGGTGTGAAAGGAGGTGGTTGTAGCGGATTTAGTTACGAGATGGAGTTTGGTGCACCGATGACCGGCGATGATATTTTCGAGCAGGATGGAATCAAAATATTTATGAAAAAAGCACATGCGATTTACCTTCTCGGGATGGAAATTGACTGGCAGGATGGTTTGAATAATCGCGGCTTTACTTTTATTAACCCTAATGCTAAAGAAACTTGTGGTTGCGGAACCTCCTTTTCTGCCTGAATAGAGAGTAATTTGGCACTTTCCATCTATTGATTGATCAAAGGATTGGCTGGATTTTTACCAACCCGGAAATTTTATCGTTAACTTTGGTTTGGGCTGGATATAAAAATCAGGACAAACCATGTCTATCGCCTAAGAATTATCAATATTTTTATTTATATCTAAATCAAAGTTTGCTGAAGGTAATTTTGACTGATGTAGTTTGATTATTTTGAGTAAAATCGCTTTATCTTGGGCGCTAAAATTGAAGTGGGATGAATACTAGCATCGGTTTAGGCATCATGTCAGGAAGTTCACTGGATGGGCTTGATCTGGCACTTTGCCGTTTTGCCTATGATGTGACTGATGATAAGATGAATATCCATGCCTGGGAGATAATCGAGTCTGAAACATTTGAATTGAGTGTATTTTGGCAGGAACGATTGTCTAAAGCCTACCTGACGAACGCTAAGGAACTTTGGCTGGCACACAACACCTTTGGTAAATATATTGGAGACCAGGTAAAAACTTTTCTGAAGCGAACAGATATTCGACCTGACTTCGTCGCATCACACGGGCATACTGTTTTTCATGAACCACAGAATTATATGACCTTACAGATTGGTCATGGCGCAGCGATAGCGGCAACCTGTGGCCTGACCACGATCTGTGATTTCCGTAGCATTGATGTTGCACTGGGTGGACAAGGCGCACCTATGATTCCTATTGCTGAACAGCTATTGTTCAGTGAGTTTCCACTTTGCTTGAATATCGGCGGCATAACCAATCTGAGCGCCCGCATCGATGATAGATACGTAGCGCTGGATATCAGCCCTGCAAATCAGGTACTGAATAAACTGGCCTCACACACAGGCCAGAGTTATGATCAGGATGGACTGACAGCCAGAAGTGGGAAGCTGCAACCGGAATTAATTACTGCATTGAAAAAATTAGATTATTTCAGTAATCCCTACCCTAAATCACTGGATAATAACTGGGTCATGAAGGACCTGTGGCCGGTCATCAAATCGTTTGATTTCAGCCCGGAAGACAAGCTCAATACATTCTGTGAGTTTATTGCCAATCGGGTGAGCGCAGAATTGAAAAATATCAGCACCCGTGAAGGTGTCGATTTCAGTGGCGATCGTATGCTGGTTACCGGTGGTGGTGCTTATAATCAGTTTTTGATTGACTGCATAGAAGAACGCGTTAGACGCGAAAATGGAGTAGAAGTATCGATTCCTGAGAATAGTCTGGTAGAATTTAAAGAAGCTTTGTTGATGGCGTTAGCCGGGTTGTTGCGATTAAATCATATCCCGAATTTCTTAGCATCTGTTACTGGTGCTTCACGGGACAATATTGGTGGTTGTGTATATTTGGCAAGCTAATCATTGTTAAAATATACAATTTGTAATTTACTATAAATAAATATTTTATATATTAAAAATAATCTAATCTTAAATATACTCATTGCGTATTCTGTCATTTACGATGTAAACATTATCAGTAAAATAAATTGCTGAAGTGGAATATGTGGTTAAATTTGAGCTTAGATTAAGATAGAGAGGATTCTTTAAGTAAATGGAAATAATTACCACGCCGATAAGAGATGTACTGTTGATTACACCACGAGTCTTTAATGATTCACGCGGTTATTTCTTTGAGAGTTTTCGACAGGATTTGATGGAAGCACAGGGAATTAATAGTGTTTTTGTACAGGACAATCAGGCCTTTTCTACCTATTGAACACTTCGTGGATTGCATTTTCAGTCAGGGCAATATGCCTCTGGCGGAGAGCTTGATTGAGCAGAATGGATTTCCCTATCAGGTTGTCCTGTTTAGAGATATCCCATCCGGGCGGGAGTATTTTATGCTCCGCGAATTGCTCAATAACGATATCGATGAAAACTACTCGCCACTTGCCTGGGATGATGAAGAGGGCAGCTTCGATTATGGCTGGGGTTTATACATTTTTTCCCCGGGTGCGACCAATCCTGTCATCGTAAATGTGGCGCATCCTTGTGACGATTTTCCTTCCACGATTATGGCTCTGGATGCCTTTGAGAAGTGGAATGCGCGCTATCTGATGATCGCGGGTGCCGGCAGGGAAGTAG
>CAZGKN010000042.1:0-3087 GCA_964525915.1 uncultured Saprospiraceae bacterium
GATTAGTTACAGGGCAACCGCCGTTGGAAGCAGGTCCTGCTTTTGTAGGGCACTTATCATTTTTATCGGTGATACCATCACCATCTGTATCCGGGCAGCCCATTGCTTCGACTGTACCCACCTTATCGGGGCATTCATCCTTTATATCAGGGACACCATCACCGTCAGTATCTGGACATCCCTGGTATCTGGCCAGTCCTTTCTCATCCGGGCAAAGGTCTTTATCATCCGGTACACCATCCTGATCTCTATCAGTAAATGGACATCCGCCATAATTGGCGTCTCCGGCGATATCCGGGCATTTATCAATTGAATCCGGGACTCCATCACCATCTGCATCCGGGCAGCCATTTGTAGCCAGTGGACCGGGTGCATCAGGACATTTGTCTTCATAGTCAGCGATACCGTCATTGTCCGTATCAGGGCATCCTTTAAAAGCTGCTACGCCTGGAACAGTCGGGCAGTTATCAGCTATGTCCATTATTCCATCACCATCAGTGTCGGTCTTATTCAGTTTCTTCAAATTAATAGAACTTTTATTTAAAGCTCCACCTCCGCCAAAAAGGAAAATAACACCTACACCACCTTCGAGCGCTCCTTTATTACCATCCTTGAAATTATTTAAATAACCGAAATGGAGGTTTATCAAGGTTTTCTCACCAATAGAAAAATTAACTCCGATACCAAAACGACCTGAGATATCAAACGCACTTAGTTTATCATCCAAAGGATCTTTATTTAGTGAAAATGAAGGGCCGGCATAAATGTATGGCGCTGCAATGCGAGTATCATCAAATAATCCACCTTGCAGTAATATATCACCATGAATCCCGGCAAATTTTTCATCCCCTTCCAGGAGCATAGTAACACCTATAGGTACACTTACATTCAGATATGAATTAAGATTTCGTGTGTAAGAGGCATCAATAGCTAAATTAGTATTGTCGGCACTTAAGCCATCAGAATTCAATAATCCTGAATTAATTCCTCTCACGTGTAGGCCAACACCATTCTGATTTGTATTATTTTGCGCGATCGCCTGCGACATGGCAAATAAGGTAAGAACTAAAAAACAATTGAACTTTTTCATTTTTTTAAAATTTTACTCAATTAAGCCCCGGCCTACTTTATTGACTTTGTTTTCTTCGGCCAGTGTTTTTAATGATTTGTCGAGGATGCCATTTACAAATTCTTTGCTCTTGTCTGTGCTATAAGCTTTTGCGAGTTCTACATATTCATTGATTGAAACTTTCGTAGGTATAGTAGGGAAGATTATCATTTCTGAGACTGACATTTTGATTAATATCCTGTCAACCAATGCTACCCGGTCCAGTTCCCAATTTTCAAGTAACGGACGGATGAAATCTTCCATCTGCTTTTCATTTTCCAATATATAAACTAATAATGTCTTTCCAAACTCTTCAATGGTCTCCGATATAGGACCATAATTTGCCAAAATATTAGTTTCTGGTAAAGCTTTTAGTACTTTTTTTATAGTACCTACGATAATGGATTCATCATCCAACCAATTATAAAAATAATCTTCAGTAATGTCGTTATAGAACTCCTGGTTTATAAGTTCTTTATACAGGGTGAGTAATATTTCAATGTGTGACTCTATTCCTCCATCCGTATTTACATAATGAGTATATGCATCAGAAAGAGCAAAAGTCTTATATAACTTTTTAGTAAAATCTTCCGGTACTTTGTCACTCACATGTGCTTTCTCCCACATGTTGATAAGTTCTTTATCTTTTATTAGTGCCTGAGTTATTGGATTTTCAAACAGTTTTGCTGTGAAATGTTTGTCAAACTCAGTAGGCAGGAGTTTTGTCTGGCGTCGCTCTGCATCTTCCAGTGCATGCCTGGTTATCTGAGAGAGCAAGTACAGTTGGTATGCGAATAAATCATAGGTGGAGCGGATGGATGAATCATAGAAATCGATAATGTCAGAATGATTCAATCCGGGAGTAGTCTGCCAGATGAACAAAGCTTGCATTACTTTGACTCTAATAATTCTTCTACTCAGCATACCTTAGTTTAAAATGTTTTACAAATATAAGCGGTATTAATTGGACTACCTGAAGAGTGAGGACAACAATACATACAAATATTGCTGTAAATGTAAACATAGATTTTAAAATAATATAACAGACCTGGCAGGATTATTATTCTGCCAAACTAAATTATTTCATTTTCTTTTTAATCTTTTTCCATGTAGGATCAGTCGCAATGTGCCATTTCTTAACAATACTTCCATCTTTCCAAAGGATAATACCCGGGTTTGATCGGATAATTGTTTTTAACAATTTGTCGTCTGCTTCTGCAACCGGGGAACTCAGACCTGTCAATTTCATTACTGACTGAATCTCATCACTACTCATGCCTGCAAAAACGGTGATAGTTTGAATTCCTTCTTTCTCAGCGGATTGTATCAGGGGCATAATCTTTTCTTTATATTCTGCAATCCATTTCGTATCCCAAACCTTCACTATTTCATTTTCAGTACGGGTTGTAATCTTAACTATCTTTCTGGCAGAGATATCATTGCTTCGATCTATTAGTGAATCTGAATTAGCATAAGTAGTATCTTTGTATTCCACAGACTGTGTCCCGGTAGTATAGGGAACCTTATAATTTATAATCATCAGACTATAGTTTGGATTATCCAGGAAAGCGTCAGTTACATCTTCATTATTGAGGCTTAATAATGTAAAGTCACTCAACTTCGTTTTTGGAATGCTTGGTTCGCCAGCTTCCTGAGTAATGTCAAAATCTGCTTTAGGGAATTCCTTATATCTTTTCATGTATTCATCCTGAGAGAGCTTAATGATCTTGCCGTCTGTCTTAGATTTTATAAGCATAGTCACTGGTACATTTGCGGCAGACTCCATTTCAGCGGCACGCAATTCTCTTACATGTGTTTTATTCTTGAATGGGCGAAAATCGAAAATAGGTTCGGCCCAAAACGTATTATACAGGCAAAAGATAATTAGTCCGATCAATGAAAAACTGTTGATCGTCTTGTTTATCAAAGGATTGAAAAGACGATGATTGCTGATAATAAAACCAACCATAGGATTTTTC
>CAZGKN010000042.1:3097-19537 GCA_964525915.1 uncultured Saprospiraceae bacterium
AATCCTTAGTAAAGGATACTTTCGGTTCGAGCTTGATGAAATCACCAAAACAGCCACAATCTGTAACTTTCATATTGGAAGCCGTGTAAACACCCCAATGTGAAAAATCAAAAAAGTTTACACCGTCCGGTACATATCCTGTCAGGTAAGTAAAGCCGGTAAGGATAGTGAAGAAAATCATGATTAGTAAAAAAGCCCAGGCAGTGAATTTAGTATTTGAGCCTATGACCAGCATTATCCCCAGCATTACCTCCAGTAATATCATAAATAAAGAAACCCAGATAGCGTGTTCAGAGAAAAAAGGCCACAAAGGCGATAAGAACTCCAGGAAGGATCCTTTAAAAGAGAATTGAAACTGAGAAAAGTAATCCTGCATTTTGAAAGCAGTGCCTAATGGATCAACAGCTTTGACAAACCCTGATACTATAAACCAGAAGCCACAGAAATACTGTAGCAGTGAAACTAAAATATTACGCGTCTTATGATAGAAATAGGTTGCCAGAGTAGCAAGGATCGCCAGGATGCCAATATAAATACTTAAAGTAAATAGTGTCATAACAGTGAAAATACAAATTATCCGCAAAAATAGAATAAATATCCCAAGCAATTTAATTGAGTACTTACAAGCATATCAGATATACATAAATGATATGTTAATTGGTCAGATTTTTGAATACTTATATCTTTACACAAATTCATGTTTATGGCTGGTAAAGAAACATTGTATTTGATAGACGGGCATGCTATGGTGTATCGGGCACATTATGCATTTATTAATCGGCCCTTGATGAATTCAAAAGGTCAAAATGTATCCGCAATTAATGGTTTTGTCAGATCCATCTGGGAAATCATCAAAAACAGGCAGCCATCACATCTCGGAGTGATATTTGACCCACATGGCGGTACGTTCAGAACAGAGATGTATCAGGAATATAAGGCACAGCGTGATGCTCAACCTGAAGATATAACATTTGCGATTCCCTATATAATTGACATAATGGCCGGGATGAATATTCCGGTAGAAATTGTCGATAATTTTGAGGCCGATGATGTGATAGGGACTCTGGCAAAGCAAGCAGGGAAAGTGGGATTTGATGTATTTATAGTCTCACCAGATAAGGATATGGCTCAGCTGGTCGATGAGAATATTTATCAATACAAACCTGCCAGTTTTGGAAATGGGATAGATATATTAGGGATAGATGAAGTATTGAAAAAGTGGAATATAAGCCGGATCGATCAGGTAATTGATATCCTTGGGTTAATGGGGGATAAGGTAGATAATATCCCTGGTTTGCCGGGCGTAGGCGTAAAGACAGCAGAGAAACTTATCGCTGATTATGATTCGGTTGAAGGTGTAATAGCCAATGCTTCAAATATAAAAGGTAAAGTGGGTGAGACGGTAGCCACATTGAGCCATCAGGCTATACTGTCCAAGCAGTTAGCAACTATCTCATTAGAAGCACCGATTCAATTTGAATCTGAACACTACCAAATTAAAGATATTGATCCACAGCTACTTATTCCGATATTTAAAGAGCTGGAATTCAGGTCATTGGCTACTACTATTTTAGGTGGTATTGCAGTACAGGCAAAGCCTCAGATTGTGGAGAAATCAGAACAGCAAAGTTTATTTCCTGATGAACCTGACACCGACAATATTATTGCCGCTGTTTCGGTAGCAGAAAAAGATATTCACAATGTTGAGCATAATTATATACTTGTTGATAATGAACAATCCTGGGAGCTATTGGATGCTAAATTGGCAACAAGTGAAATATTTTGTTTCGACACAGAGACCACATCATTAGACCCATTGACAGCCGAATTAGTAGGGATTTCATTTGCCTTTACTGCGCATGAGGCATTTTATATACCAGTTCCCGCTGATAAATCCGAAGTCAATGCAATATTGAACAGAGTAAGAAAGTATTTTGAGGAACCTGAGAAGGCGAAAATCGGACAGAATCTGAAATATGATATATCAGTCTTACGAACACATGGATTATTGGTCACAGGTAAGTTATGGGATACCATGTTGATGCACTATCTACTGGAGCCGGATCTGCGACACAATATGGATTATCTGGCAGAATCTTATCTCAAATATAGCCCTGTGTCGATTAAGACGCTGATTGGTGAAAAAGCACAGGATCAGATCAGTATGCGTGATGTGCCGATAGATAAAGTCTCAGAGTACGCTGCTGAGGATGCAGATGTGACATTGCAACTCTATCAACATTTTTTACCGCGACTCAAAGAAATTGGAGAAATGGATCTCTATGAAAATCTGGAAAGTAAGTTGATCTATGTACTGGAGGAGATGGAGCGCAATGGTGTTAATCTCGATTCAGGATATTTGAAAGAGTATTCTAAAGTGTTAGCCGGTAAAATAATAGCCTTAGAAGAAAAGATACACAAGGAAGTAGGGGTATATTTTAATATTGCCAGCCCATCGCAGGTAGGAGAAATCCTTTTTGATGTGATGAAGATACCCTATCGGTGGAGCAAGACTAAAGCCGGCAAATATTCGACTGATGAAGATAAGATGTCGGAGATTGCAGAAAGCTATCCAATCGCAGCTGAGATACTCGAACACAGAAGCCTGAGTAAACTGAAGTCAACTTATGTAGATTCATTACCTCTGATGGTCAATAAGATGACGGGCAGGATTCACAGTAGTTTTAATCAGGCGCTGGCTGCGACAGGCCGGTTGAGTTCCAATAATCCAAATCTCCAGAATATTCCCATAAAGACTGAAGAGGGTAGACAAATAAGGAAAGCGTTTATTCCTGCAGATAAGAATCATATTTTGTTGGCAGCAGATTATTCACAGATAGAACTTAGGTTGGTAGCTGAGATCAGTCAGGAAAGAGCAATGCTTGATGCCTTCTCACATGGATTGGATATACATGCTGCTACTGCCGCTAAGGTCTATGGTGTTCCGATCGAAGCAGTAACAAAGGAACAACGTAGAAATGCGAAGACTGTAAATTTTAGTATAATTTATGGTGCAGGTGCATTGAATCTTTCCCGACAACTGGGAATATCGCGTGTAGAAGCTTCTGAGCTGATCCAACAATACTTTGCGCAATTTTCAGGCTTGAAAAGATACATGGATAATACGGTGAATGAAGCCAGAGAAAAAGGGTATGTGACCACAATGATGGGCAGGAGGAGGGTACTCCGGGATATCAATTCAAGGAATCAATTGGCACGAAGCGGGGCGGAGCGTATTGCTATTAACAGCCCTATTCAGGGTACGGCAGCTGATATGATCAAACTAGCCATGATCAATATCCAAAATGAGATTAAAAGACTTGGACTCAGATCAAAGTTAATTTTACAGGTCCATGATGAATTGGTCTTTGATGTATTGTTGGATGAAGTGGATGTGATTAAACCCATGATAATCAGAGAAATGAAGAATGCAATCCCCGGATTAAAAGTGCCAATTGAAGTTAGCGCGGATACGGGCTCAAATTGGCTGGAAGCACATTAAAAATCGATAATATAAAGTTATGTCATTACCAAAATTAAAATACTCAGTTACAGAAAGGTTTCTGAGATATGTTCAAATAGATACACAGTCTGATCCGGAGAGCAATTCTGTTCCTACTACAATGAAGCAAAAGGATCTGGGGAAATTGTTAGTTGAAGAATTACAAGCATTAGGAATTAGTGATGCGCATCTGGATGAATTGGGCTATGTATATGCCACAATACCAGCAAACGTTGATGGTAATATCCCGGTAATATGCTTCTGTTCACACATGGATACCGCTCCGGATTGCAGTGGGGCAGGTGTGGTACCTATTATACATAGAAATTATCAGGGGCAGCCTTTGATTTTGCCCAAGGATAATAGCCAGATCCTGACAATTGCTGAACATCCGGTACTGGGCTCACAGATAGGGAATGATATCATTACTGGCAGTGGCGATACTTTATTAGGTGCGGACAATAAGGCTGGCGTTGCCGAAATAATGGATGCTTGCCAACAATTCGTCAATCATCCTGAAATCAAACATGGAAAGATTAGAATTTTGTTTACTCCGGATGAGGAAGTGGGCAGGGGAGTTGATCATGTGGATATGGTGAAATTAGGCGCTGATTTTGGATATACCATGGATGGAGCTACGGCAGGAGAAGTGGAAGATGAAAATTTTAATGCTTACAGCGCTGTGATTTCTATTAATGGTGTATCTGCCCATCCCGGTTATGCGAAAGGGAAAATGCAAAATGCAATTAAGATTCTGAGCGATATCATTGCATTATTGCCAAAGGAAACGATGAGTCCTGAATCAACTGAAGGACGGGAAGCTTTCATACATCCTACTTATACAAAAGCGAATCTGGAGAATGCAGAGATAGGAATGATCCTCCGGTCTTTTGAAAAAGAAGGTATTCAGGAATTAATGAATAAACTGAATGAAATTATAGCGAAGGTAGGGCCTTCCTATCCGGACAGTAAGGTTGAGATAACTTTTACCGAACAGTACAGAAATATGAAGGAAATACTGGATCAACATCCTGAAGTGGTAAAATTTGCAGTAGATGCAGTCATTCGATCTGGATTGACGCCCATCAGAACGCCGATCAGAGGTGGCACAGATGGCGCCAGACTCTCATTTATGGGATTGCCCTGTCCTAATATCTTTGCTGGTGAGCATGCATTTCATGGTAAACAGGAATGGGTGAGTGTGCAGGATATGGAAGCTGCAGTGGATACAATATTGCATATTGCCAGTATTTGGGCTGAAGATAGACAGAATTAGTCAGTGAATTATCTCTGAAAAATTCATTCCATCTCATATTTGGTTATATAAATAGTGAAGAGATGATATGATCAGAGATGATCCAGCTTTCGGGGGTGAGTTTATAATGACCATTATTGTAGATTATATCGCCTTGCTGAATAAATGTGTATGATTTCTTTTTAAAATGGCTGATCAATGATTGCTCTTGGTGCAATAGTTGCTCTTCTGAAATACCCACAGCGGTTCGTAATCTGGTCATCAACCACTCATTAAAACGAGTCTCATTATTAATGATCTCAGAATCTTCAGGGAGTTTGTTTTCGTTTATCGAGCGAATATATTTTTGATTGTTTGCAATATTCCAGGATCGCTTTTGCCCATCATATGAGTGAGCTGACGGCCCGATTCCGATATACGGTTTCCCTTCCCAATATGCCTTATTATGCCTGGATTCCATTCCTTTTAAAGCATAGTTCGAAATCTCATAGTGTTGATAACCATTTTCAGTAAGCAATAAATGTATCAACAGGTACTCAGTAACGTTCTTATCTTCACCGGGCAATATGATTTCTCCCTGACGGATTTTCTTATTCAACATTGTCTGTTCCTCGACAGTCAGGTTGTATGCTGAAACATGTGGGATTTCATTCTCCTTGATAAATTCAATGTATTGTGTAAGTTGATCATCTGTCAAACCTGGAATACCAAAAATGAGATCAATATTCAGATTGGTTATTCCTGCATCCATTGTTTGTCTAATAGCAGTGCGAGCCTGTATGGCATTATGACTGCGGTTCATCCAACGCAGATGTTCATCTGTAAGGGATTGTACACCAATACTCAGTCGGTTAATACCCTGGCCCAGATATAACTCAATTGATTCTTTTGTGATATCGTCAGGATTGGCTTCTAAGGTTATCTCTGCATCAGGTGTAACCTTAAAAGATGAATTAACTTTGTCAAGAATTTTTGCTATTTCATTTTTCGTAAGGAGAGAAGGTGTGCCCCCACCAAAATAAATAGAATGAATGGTAAATGGAATATTAGAAATGGCCTTTAATTCAATTTCTTTACAAAGTGCCGCTACAATTTCTGATTTATAATGGAGAGATGTGCTAAAGTGGAAGTTGCAATAGTGACATGCTTGTTTACAAAACGGGATATGAATATACATTCCACCTTCATGTGAGGTAGCCGGCTCATTCATTGTTTTCTGTCGAATGTTCCAGGTATTCTTTCAGTCCTGTTAACTGTTGATAAAACTCTTCGCCATATCTGTGTATGAGCGCATCTTTCACAAATTCATATAAGGGTACTTTCAATGAACTCTTACCATCACAGGCATTGGAACATATTTCCCATCGGTCATAATTGAGCGCATAATCATCACCATTCTTATTTTTGACAACCCGAATAGGGTATAAGTGACAACTGGAGGGCTTTCTCCAGTTTATTTTACCATCTTTCCATGCCGCTTCAATGCCGCATTTCGCAATTCCCAATTCATCTTTAGTCATGAATACACAAGGGCCATTATCGACCAATGTGGTGCCGAATTCTTCATTTTCTTCGTACCATTGATATGGTCCATGTTCTGATAATATTTGTATTGATTTTTCGGGCAGATAAGATAAAACTTTAGGTGTAATTTGTTTTAATATTTCTAATTCTGATTTATCCAGTGGTGCACCGAAATCGCCTTCCCAACAGCAGGCACCTTTACATGAATTTAAATTACAGACAAAAAATTCGGTAAGTATATCTTCACTGATTACTAAATCCTCGACGATCATCATAATAAAACAAAGATAGTACTACATAGGTAAAATCCATGGAACAAAATCCTTTGTACTAAAACAAGCCGGTGGAAAGCATTACAAGTGTACATCCTTCGATCACCGTAAAACCCAGGTTTTGGAAGTGACTCATCATCTCATCATTTTCTGTTCCCGGATTGAAAATAATCCGTTGAGGTTGCATCTGTTCGATTAGTTCCCGCCAGTATTGTTGATGAGCGGGACCCACATAGAGTGTCACAGTATGTACATCAGGCTCTGATACACGATCCGTCCTGATTGCCAAACCATGCACTGTTGTATTCCTTTTTATGCCATAAGGAATTACTTCATGACCTTTGTGCAACAGTGCTTTTATGGCGAGGTAAGAATATCTCGATGGGTTATCAGAGGCTCCTATAACAGCGCATTTCATTATTCTTTGATTTCAATCTCGTATAATGTCGGCCACATTTTGCCAGTTACATAGAATTTTTTAGTAGTAGGATCCCAGGCGATTCCATTCATTTCTTTTGAATTGCGATCCTGATTCTTTGCATCCTGAGCGAGAGGGGATAAGTCCAGTTTACCAATTACTTTACCTGTAGCCGGATCAATTTTTACTATGGTATTTGTCATCCATAAATTGGCATAAATAAAGCCATCTACATACTCTAGTTCATTGATATTTCTCAATACATAGCCATCATCAGTCACGTCAATAACTTTTTTTACCTGCATATCTGATGGGTCTAAATATTTGATTTTGCTCGTTCCGTCACTCATGATGAGCATTTTACCATCGGTAGTCATTCCCCAGCCTTCTTCGCTTGGAATAGTGAATTCACCCAGTTTTTTGTAGGATTTAGCATCGTATATAAAGCCAATTTTAGATTGCCATGTTAGCTGATATACTTTTCCATTCAGAAAGGAAATACCCTCGCCGAAATATTTATCCTCGTCCAGAATGACTTTGGGGTCAATTTTACCGGTGTTCATGTTTAACTCACCAAATAATGAACGGGTCTGTGGTAGTTCAGGAGTTCCGGCTGTACTTTCATAAAATTTGCCATCATGCACCAATAACCCTTCTGTAAAGGAACTGGGGTCATGAGGGTATGTTTTTGTCATGATAAAACTCAAATCCTTCACTGTGGATTTTGGTACTTCATTTTCCTCAGTATTTTGTGTGGAATCATTTTTACACGAAAACCATACACAAAGAAGTGTAAGGGACAATAATTTCAATTTCATCAATAGATTTTTAAGATTTTCCTTCAAGGAATGATTCATAAGCATGTAAATCAAAATATCCGTGTCCACAGAGATTGAATAAGATGGTCTTACTTTTTCCTTCTTCCTTTGCTTTCTGTACTTCTCGTAATAGAGTAGCAATGCCGTGAGTGGATTCAGGCGCAGGTACCAATCCTTCAAGTTTTGTGAATAATACACCTGCTTCCAGGCATTCTGTTTGCTCATGTGAAGTTGCATCGATCAGGCCATCTTTGGCGAGTTGGGATATAATAGATCCAGCTCCATGATACCTTAATCCTACCAGATGGTTAGGTACCGGCATGAAATCATGGCCGAGTGTGTACATAGGGAATAATGGTGTCTTCGCCCCGACATCGCCATAATCATATCTGAATATTCCTTCACTCAGTTTAGGACAGGTAGCAGGTTCACTGGCTATGAACTGTATCTTTCTACCGGTATTCCACATATCTTCGAAAAAAGGAAAGGTAAGACCGGCAAAATTAGCTCCACCGCCTAAGGGAGCGATCACAATATCCGGATACTCACCAGCTTTCTCCATTTGTTTTCTGGCTTCTAATCCGATCACTGTCTGATGTAACAAAACAAAATTCTGCACTGAACCAATGACATATTTGTAACCTTCATGATTGTCTGCATATTCGATTGATTCTGAGATTGCTGTACCCAGAGAACCTCGGGATTCGGGATTTACAGCTAACTGGTTTCGACCTACTTCAGTTAGCTCACTGGGAGATGGAGTGACGTGTGCTCCCCACAACTGCATCATCCTTCTGCGATTCGGTTTTTGATTATATGGGCCCCTGACCATAAAGACTTCGCAATCCAGTCCAAATAATTGGGCAGCAAAAGCTACTGCAGAGCCCCATTGACCGGCTCCAGTCTCAGTAATTACCTTTTTGACGCCATCTTGCTTCGCATAATAAACCTGTGGAATTGAAGAATTTGGCTTATGTGATCCACTGGGGCTAACACCTTCATACTTAAAATAAATTTTACAATCAGTATCCAGATGCTTTTCAAGGTTAACCGCCCGGATTAATGGAGTAGGGCGCCACAACTTATATAATTCACGGACCTCTTCAGGGATTTCAATCCATTTGTCCTCACTAAATTCTTGTTTAATACTTTCAGAAGTATAAAGTTTTTTATAGTAAGTGTCATCAACTGGTTGTTTGGTTTCCGGATTTAATGTAGGTTCAGGTTTCGTAGGCATATCATGAATGATATTATACCAATGAGTAGGAATATCTCTTTCTGTAAGTAATATTTTATGTTCTTTTGACATCACTTTCTGAGTGATATTATCCTGATATAATGCCATAATTATAAAGGTTCAATAAATAAATATCTGCAAAAATCGCAAATTAGAGCCAAAGCACAAAAAATGAATTTTCTTCTACCTGCGAAAATGACAGTTTGACAGAGTAATCCTGATATTTAAAGCACTAAACTGTAGGTAAAAAAACTTCTGCCATCATGCACCTGACGCTGCCTCCACCATACCGCTCAATCGTTGGAATAGGTATAGGAATCAAAGGATTGTACTCTGATAAAGTTCCTATTTGTTCTGGTGTAAGTGCATCATAAGCTTGCTGTGAGAGAATTAGATACGGTTTGCCTTCACGGCTACGAACTTGAAGCATGTTGCCGGCAAAATGATAAACTTGTTCCAGTGAAATATCAATTAATCTTTTATTCGTTCGCTTTAATGAGCTTAATACACTTTTCCGTTGATCCTCATCTTTAATACATTCTGTACAAAGTACACAATATTTGTCACCCAAGGCCATTATTACATTTGTGTGATAAATATCTTTGCCTGTTTTGTCCACAGCGTTAAATGATACCAATTGGTACCCCATCAGCAGACAAAATTTATCGAGAAGGAAAATATTCGTACGTGGGCTTAAGCAGGCATAAGCAATTTTATTTTCCCGATCCAGGATCATTGACCCGGTGCCTTCCAGAAATTTATCTTCTTCTTCATAGAATTCAAAACTATAACGGTACTTGATATCATGAAGTAATGCAATAGACTCAATGTAATCTTCTCTGCGCTCCGTGCGCCGGATCGGCGATAACATAGGATAGGTAATCAATGTCCCGTTGGAATGAAATGATATCCAGTTATTTGGGAATATAGCATCCGGACTGGCATCATGATGAGTCTCATGCATCACGACAACTTTCACTCCTAATTCTTTTAATTGCAGTACAAAATTATCAAACTCTTCTATTGCCCGCTTTGCAATTGCTTGTGCATCTTCGTTTGAGTTTTTGGACTGAAAAGCATTGCTTCTGGCAGTTTCATTGTTGAAGCCGAAGTTAATCGGCCGGACCATCATTATCGTATCGGTAGTCTGTCTATCCAAAGGAAAAATATTTACTCAAAGATAAAAATATTCAGGAAGCATTTACAGATTGCTTTTCTTATATGTATACTTCTCGGAATAAGATTTGACCATCAGATATTATTGTCCCAGAAGGGGTGAAGGGGTCAAACAAGGATAACAGATGGTCATTTCCTTGTCCATTTAGTATAGATGCTACACGCAGAATTTTTATAAGGTGATAAAATGTTGTCTTTTATAAATTTTTAAAGTGGAAAATTTACTTTCTCTCAAAACAACCGGGATCCGGAGTCCCCTGATCACGTGTGGTGCCGATCAGATCGTCAGTAATGCCCGGAATCGGTTTACCTTTTTTCCGTATGATGGCTGTACTATCGGGCGTAAAGTCATTAGTATTTACATTGGTAAATAAACGATCCTGATAATTAGCATAAATGCAGTTGGTAGTATGGGCATTGAAAGCACCGGTTTTTAGTGAGTCACCCTTTATATAAGAATTCGAAAAGTTGAATTGATATACATCCGGTACGACCGGAACATTACGGTCAGCCATGATTACTTCTGAGTCGTCATTTCCTGCAAAAACAGAATTGGTAACTCTGAGATAACTTGGTATTGTAATGCATTGACCACTGGTAGGATTGACCTGTGTGCATTTAAAATTATCGAGTACGAGACAATATGAATTACCGTAAGGATTATATACTGTCGTATATTTTATATCATAATCACCACCCTGTGTAAAGTAAATGCTGTGTGATAGTGTATTGTAAATCAGTGTGTTAGATATATTTATTTTGGAATTTATTCCAAGTATTCCATTTGCAGTTGTATTGTAAATTGCTGAATGGTCGATCGAAAGTTGTGTAGCACTATCGGCATAGATTCCAAAGGTGCTGTTTTTCATATCCAGATTTGAAATTAGGTTTGTTTTTCCTGGATTTTTAAAAGCAATTCCGCCCCATTGGCCGGCGACTTCATCAAAAGCTTTCTCAAGGCGGTCGGCGCTGATGAATACTTTATTTGTAGTTGTTCCGGAGATTTTTAATTTCCCTTGATTAAAGAATATCATTCTCCCGTCTATGTAGGGAGCAATCGTATTATCCTCAGGTCTCACTAATCCGCCATGGAAAAAGACGCGGGCACCTGCGGGAATTTCAAGTGTGCAACTATCCACGATTAAAGTACCATAGATGACATAGGGTTTAGGGTCATCCCACTTTACGGATTGGAGATCACAGGTTAATAATGTGTAGCCACCCCGGTTATTTTTGGAAGTAATATAATTGGCATTTTGACCCCAGGCGACCAAAGGAACTTCCTGTACATGGTCATTGTGTTTAATTTGCAACTTATCTTCGAGCACAAACGGACTCACAGATAAGGGTTGATCCGGATCGACTTTTACCCGGCAGAACAAGTACAGGCTATCTTTTGCAGGGACTAAAATGTTTTCAGCTTTATCACTCATGTATCCATCCACATTGAAATTAAAATGAATCCCGGCAGTGCCGGCGATAGTGATTTGATCGATACGAATTGTATGAGATTCATCATTAAAAATCTTAAGAACACGGGTGGCAGAGCCAACAGTCGTGAAAGTCGTATCAAAGAAAATTGTATCAGTAGAAAAGCGAAGTTGGATAGCCGGATCATGTAATATCTTATCCTCCCGGATACAACCTGAAATAATGAATACTATAAAAAGATAAAGATAAATCTGTCTGCTCATCTGATTATTTCTGTAACAGTATTGGTGTATTACTTCGGTCTAATGATATTTTCCTAAAGCAGCTTCATAAACTCTGCGCATCCCTTCTGCAGTAGAAATCTTAGCCTTCCAATGCAGATTTTCCTCCACCCAGGACATGTCGCAGTAACGGCTGTGCACTCCGACAGGTTTATCTAATAATGGCTTGATCTGTGGGCTGTAACCTGCAAATGAGGTCATCAGGTCTATGATCTCCAAAAAAGTGGTTAGTTTGCCCATCCCAATGTTAATTGCTGTGCCATCACTGATATGGTTCATCGCCACTTCAATGCAATCCAATACATCATCTATATGAACGAAATCCCGACCTTGTTTGCCACTTCCCCATACTTCAAACGGATTCTCTTTTAATGCAGCCCTACGCGCTAGTGAAGGGATGGGATAAGTCAGATCCTGATCTTCCCCATAGCCTGAAAATGGCCTGATGCAGGTAATATGTACACCATAATATGCAGCAGCAATCGAAGCCAGATATTCTCCGGTAAGTTTTGTCCAGCCATACGTCATATCCGGTTGTCCCATGCGTTTGAAATCTATATCAGATTCTTTCAGGGCAATCGCTCCTGACTCTGTTTGTAAATCTACCGGGTAAGCAGCGGATGAGCTGGGATAAAGCACTCTTTTCGGCTTATGCCGGGTGATATAATAGAAAAATTCAGCATCAATCGACAGGTCTAGTGCGACCATCATCGGGTCACCATCTATTTTGGCTCTGCCACCGACGATCGCTGCGAAATGATATATATCGCTGAAGTCTACGAAATCAAGTTCGTACTTATCTTTGATATATTCAGGATTTGTAGCCAGGGCGTGGACAATATTTCTGAAATCTTCTTTTAGGAAAAAGAGGCGCTCATCTGTACCATAAATCCGGATTCCCTGATGTGACCTATGAAAAGGTATATCCAGCCATTGTTCAGGTTCTGTTCCTACACTCAGGTCATCAATAAACAAGATTTGGTCTTTGGTAGTGCGATAAAGACGCTTCACCATATTGCGACCTACGAATCCGCACCCACCTGAAACTAAATGTATTGCCATGTATCCGGAGAATTTATTTTACTAATTCAAGTTTTTTTAAGAGACTGAATAATTGGTAATGCTTATTTTCTTTGATTCTGTGCCAGTTGTATTTTTGTATCATCAGGTGTATCGAATGCCACCAGATCTGACCTAATTTCGCAAAAAATGTGGACAAAATTAAGAAGAATATTGCAAATTTCCATTTTGTGAAAATGCCCAGACAGATAAAGGTGATTAGTAATTGGAGCATCAATATGACAAAAGAGACGGCAATCCGGATAGACATAGTGAATTCAGGTGATACCTTTAGTTTCTTTACTATTTTCCATCCCAGCAAGTGTGGAATCGAAAAATAGGCAACTGCCGGAATGCCAATAGGAGCGAGCAAAATGGCCAATATCGTCTGTGTTGTCAGATTTTCTGAAAACAAGGGTAAACGGGTTTTTAATTTCCCTTTCTTAAAGCCTTTTGCCAAACGAGTCAGATTTTCAGTCCATTCCTCATCATTTTCTGCCGTATGTTCATTGTGCGTATCAACCCATTGACGAATTCGTGAGAACATAGAACGGTTTTCCTTCAATGCCAATAGGGGAGCCTGTACAGAATTATCCAGAAATTCGACCGCCTGGCGTGCATTATCGTGCGATTGTTCATCTTTCAATGAAATCACATGATCTTCCATTCTCAACTGAATTTCATCCGTCAGCTCTTTAATTGCTTTATTTGGATTTTGGTCATATAAAGCAAAATATTTACTCACTTTAATCGGTTCGCCTACGTGCACTAGCACAGAGGACCGCATTTTGGTCGGTTCGATGTAATTTATTCCTACAGGGTAAACGAGTAATTCAGAGATATTGTATTTTTCATATGCGCCAAAAGCCATTCGTGCTGTGCCTTTCTGAATCGTTCGTAGCCTCATTTTAACACTACAATCACCCTCAGAAAAAATTATTATTCTGTTTTTCTCACCCAATGCCTTATAACAATAATCCATGGTGTCCGAATTTCTCTTGAGATTTTCATATCCATCCCTGAATCTGAATATCGGAATCTGGTTTGTCAGTTTAAAAAACCAAAGCATTTTCTTGTTAAAAACATCACCACGTACTATAAAATGCAGTTCCAACTTTGATAAAAAAGAGCCCAATATCAAAGCATCTGCAAAAGCACTATTGTGGTTACACGCTATGAGTACAGGTGTATCATCCTGTATCGCATCGATTTTATTGAAATAGAGCTTTTTAAAATAAAGTCTCAGGTAAATCCGTACAATTCGTCGAAGTGAATAATAAAACATGCTGCAAAATAAACACTAAGATATATTTTCTACTAATTTGCGTCTAATCTTTTGGACATGAAAACATTGATATGTATCGGAGGGCCGACGGCAAGTGGGAAGACCAGGTTAGCGATTGAACTCGCGCTGATCTTTGGTACAGAAATTGTTTCATTTGATAGCAGACAGATATATAAAGAAATGGAGATTGGCGTTGCCCGTCCTACCAGTGCAGAACTCGCGGCAGTTAAGCACCACCTCATCGCCTCCTATTCCATAACTGAAGAAGTTAGTGCAGGTAAGTTTGCTGATACTTCACGTGCGCTGATTAAGAATATTTTTGCAGATAGAGATTTTGTAATTGCTGTGGGAGGAAATGGTTTTTATCTCCAGAAATTATTATATCCGATGGATGAGATTCCTGCGGTTACAAAAGAGGTAAAAATGTATGTTGAGTCACAGGAAAAGGAAAGTGGAATGCAGTGGTTGCAGGATTACGTCAGGGAAAATGATCCTAAACAATTTCAGGCAATGGATCAGCAAAACCCGGCACGACTCAGGCGTGTTGCTGAAGTGATGGCACAGACGGGAAAGCCTTTTTCTTCCTATTTGGGTAAGACCAGGACTGTGGATTTACCCGTTGATCGGGTTTTATATTTTGCTTTAATGCCTGAAAGGCAGCGGCTTTATGGCAGGATAAATAATAGGGTGGATGTGATGATCAGAGAAGGTCTGGTAGATGAAGTAAAAAGTTTGATGCAATATAAAGATCTGAAAGCTATGAATACTGTCGGATATAGTGAAATATTTCAATATCTGGAGGGTAGTATTAGTCTGGATCGGGCAATTGAACTGATCAAACAAAATAGCAGGAATTATGCGAAGCGGCAATATACCTGGTTTCGAAACCAGAATGACTGGTTTCCGATCCATGCTGATAATATTGACCAGCAAATTGAAATAATAAAATCAAAATTATGAGTATCTGGAAACATGAATTTACGCTTGATAGTCTGAATATGTTCAGTCAGAAAACCCTTGCAGTACAGATTGGGATTGAGTTTACAGGATTTGATGAGAATAGCCTCACAGCCAGAATGCCTGTAGATTATCGTACACATCAACCGATGGGCATCCTGCATGGCGGCGCTTCTGCTGCGCTGGCGGAAACACTCGGGAGTGTCGGTGCCTGGCTGACTTTGGATGATCATACAAGGCAGGCAGCCGTAGGGCTAAATATAAATACGGACCATTTGCGACAAGTAACATCTGGTTTTGTAACTGGGGTAGCTAAACCAATAAAACTGGGACATAAAGTCCAACTATGGACTATAGAAGTACTCAATAGTAAAAATCAACTGATCAGTCTGTCAAAACTGACAATGATGATTATCCAGCAAAGAGGTGCCAATGAATTTCTTATACCCTGAGTGCCAGATCACCTAATCTTGCTGCATACCCTGATTCATTATCGTACCAGGCGAATACCCGCATCATACCTTCATGTAGCGTAGTCAATTGTGCGTCGAAAATCGCTGAATGTTTGTTGCCTACGATATCTGTGGATACCAGATGTTCTTCAGAGTACTGGATGTAACCCGCGTATTTATTTTCAGCGGCCTCACTGAACGTATTGTTTATCTCTTCTACACTCACAGGTGATTTTTCTGTAAGAATAGACAGATCGATCAGTGAGCCTGTGATCACTGGAACCCGTATAGCTATTGCAGAAATTTTCCCTTTTAATTGTGGAACTACCAGTGAAGCTGCTTTAGTTGCTCCGGTAGAAGTAGGGATGATATTTTGCGCTGCTGCCCTGGCTCTGCGCAGGTCTCTGTGTGGGCTATCCTGTAGATTTTGATCTCCGGTATAGGCATGTACTGTGCTCAGTGAGCCTTTCTGCACACCCCAGTGGTCAACTATTACCTTTGCTATGGGTGCCAGACAATTGGTCGTACAACTGGCATTGGAATATATCTGAGTATCAGCATCAATCTCGTGGTCATTTACGCCGAGAACGATGGTTTTAATAGAATTATCTTTCGCCGGTGCGGATAAGATAACTTTTTTCGCACCCGCATCCAGATGAAGTTGGGCTGTGTCTCTGGATAGAAAGATCCCGGTACACTCCAATACTATATCGACATCCAGCTCCTTCCACGGAAGTTCAGCAGGGTTCTTAATGGCAGTTGCATGAATTGGC
>CAZGKN010000042.1:19586-21479 GCA_964525915.1 uncultured Saprospiraceae bacterium
TAATGATGGAATCTTTACTATAACTTACCTCTCCTGGAAATGTACCATGTGCGGTATCATATTTGAATAAATGAGCTAAGGTTTCATTGTCTGTCAGGTCGTTTATTCCTACTATTTCAGCATTACCGGTCTCTAATAAATGGCGCATGACAAGTCGGCCGATCCGGCCAAAACCATTGATTGCTATCTTCTTTTTCATTTGATATTTTACTTTGTGTAAATTTTACGCAAAAATACGCATTAGATAAAAGTAAAGTGTAATATTTTAATGAAATTGTTTGTAATATTAAAAATGTATTTATTTTTGTGACGCTTTTGAAGAAAGGCCCGTTCGTCTAGGGGTTAGGACGCAAGATTTTCATTCTTGTAACACGGGTTCGATTCCCGTACGGGCTACAAATAAAGACCTTTAATTTATTGATTATCAATATTTTAAAGGTCTTTTTATTTGCTACTATGAGTAAATTTTTGTTATTTAATTCAGGCAGTCTTTCCCTCTTGGTTTTAAATCCAGGCGAATAATTCTATTTTAGTACATGCTTTGTACGGGCGTATATTCCAATCCGAAAGCGTCAGCGACACCTTTATACACGACTTTACCTTTGATGATATTCAGTCCTTTTTCCAGGGCTGCGTTGCCATGACAAGCTTTCACCCAACCGTTATTTGCCAATCTGATGACATAGGGTAGGGTTGCATTAGTCAGAGCTATCGTGCTGGTATAGGGAACTGCACCCGGCATGTTTGCTACACAGTAATGTACCACATCATCGATGATAAATGTAGGATTATCATGTGTCGTCGGATGACAGGTTTCAATACATCCGCCCTGATCTACAGCTACATCGACTAAGACAGTGCCCGGACGCATTTGTTTGAGCATATCCCGGGTAATGAGATTTGGTGCCTTAGCACCGGGAATCAGTACAGCGCCTATGATGAGGTCCTGCGTAGGAAGTAACGAACGGATATTGTATTCATTTGAATACATAGTCGTCACATTGGCGGGCATGATATCAGCCAGATGACGCAATCTGGTCAGATTGATATCCATGATAGTGACCTGTGCACCCAGTCCTGCTGCCATTCGGGCTGCTTGTGTGCCGACGATGCCGCCACCTAATACCAAAACCTTGCCGGGTGGTACTCCCGGTACGCCACCCAGTAATACCCCTCTTCCTTTAATTGGTTTTTCGAGATACTTGGCGCCTTGTTGGATAGACATCCTGCCTGCTACTTCAGACATCGGAATCAACAGTGGTAAAGATCCATCTGCAGATTCTACCGTCTCATAGGCCAGACAGATAGCTCCCTGTCTGATCATTGCTTCAGTCAGTGGCTTGTATGATGCAAAATGGAAATAGGTGAATAATAATTGATCCGCTTTGATCAGGTTGTATTCTGATTCGATAGGCTCTTTTACTTTGACTATCATTTCTGCGATCGCATAGACTTCTTCTATGGTATTCAGGATTTTAGCACCGGCGTGTTCGTATTCAGCATTCGTAAAGCCGCTGCCTTCACCTGCACTTGACTGCACATAGAGTTGATGTCCGAATCTGGTAAGTTCCATTACACCTGCTGGCGTCATGGCTACTCTGTTCTCATTACTCTTTATTTCTTTTGGAACTCCAATGATCATTTTGATTTTGTTTTTTAAGCGTGTAAAATTAATACAAGTATATCCATTTAATCGGGTATTAATTATTTATTTTTTATCAGACCCGTTTAATCAATCAAAGCGCCTTCCCGAAGTGCATAACTGCTTACGAGTAATTGTGCAGGTTGAAGTTTGTCGATCCAATATTTCATGACCAATAAGCCACAGATAAGCAGTTCGGCCCTCGTGGGATTAATCAGCGGAGAAGCCATTCTTTCAGAAAGTGTCGTGTG
>CAZGKN010000043.1:0-14659 GCA_964525915.1 uncultured Saprospiraceae bacterium
GAAGATTATATGAGTACAGCTATGGAGGATAAAGATGAACCCGGTGGGTACATACATAGTGGTTACTTGCTTCTGGTGGATCGGGATGGCCATTTGCGGGCATACTGTGATGGTACAAATGCAGATTCTATCAATGTATTTATACCTAAGATAAAACTGTTGCTTGGTGAATCACATCAATAGTCGATGTGTTAAGGGTGTTTTTGCCTTTGGATTCCTGTTGTCGATACTTTTATTTGGGAGCCAATGCACTGATACATTCAGCCAGGGAAAAGATATATACATCAATAGATGCAGTAATTGTCATGGGAGAGAAGGGCAGGGTCTGGCAGGATTGTATCCGCCGCTCGATTCATCTGTGGTCATTCGTGATAGCCTTTTTCTCATTCCTTGCATAATAAAGAATGGTTTACAAGGTCCTCGCATAGTCAATGGGCAGCATTTCAACAGAAAAATGGATAAGATAACCGGACTAAACGATGTTGAAATTTCTAACCTTATCAATTATCTCCATGCTGCATTTGGAAAATCCGCCCATTCAATCTATCCGAAGACCATCGATAAATGGATAGATGATTGTAAGTGAAGGGAATTTGTAAGGTTACTAAACTATCTGGTCAATTTGGTTTACGTAATCACGTTTATCGAAGATTAGTAATTTTCTTGCTTGTCAGTAGTTAATAAAAAACTTGTCAATATTTTTTTTTGAGGAAATACCATTATTTTTTATATGTTTACAAGATATAAAGATTGTTATAAATGCGCGTTTTTGACATCCGAAACCAACTATTGATCACCTTATTTTTAGTTTCGTCACTGATAGCTATGGCTTCAGGACTAAAACATATGGGCACTGCTCCAGAAGTTAAATTGACAATATTTACTCAGACCGGACTTAACTATCTTAGTGAAGGTTGTGGTAATACCAAAGGGGCTATCCAGCTATCGGTACAGGGTACATTGACACAGTCAGAAAAATATATTGTTTCTTTAAGTGGTACAGCGTCCAGGGATCTGGATTACAGTTCAGATATCACGGATACCATTGAATTTACTCCCGGTAATAATGACTTAAGCTTTGATTTAGAGGTGCTTGCGGATTCAATTGCTGAACCTGGTGAGAATTTGGATATTACGATTTCATCTCTAGATGGCTCATTTACTGTTTCAAAGAGTATAAATATTTATGATGGGATTCATGTAGATATTCCTGCCGGAGACACTGCATTTTTCTGTCATTCTACTACTGTTAGCCTCATTGCAACCGGGGCAGCAGCCTATGGCTGGACACCCGTAGCACAATTTACTAATCCACAAAATGACACTGCAACTTATACCGGAAATGGATCCCAGTGGGTTTTCGTGACAGGTAGTCTGACCGGATGTATTGGTAAGGATAGTATTTATATGGATAGAGATACAGCCGATGTAGTACTTACGGCATCGCAGCATAAGTTATGTGGACCAGGCCTGGTAACACTTTTTGCAAATGCAGAGCGCCCCGGAGGTACTTATAGTTGGCAGCCGTCTTCACTTTTTGGTGAACAAAATCTGGCCGAACAAACAATTAATGTCCGTAGTTCAGTAGTTGTAACTGTTACTTATACGCTGGATGGTTGTGAATCAAAAGATACGGTGCACCTGACAGTGGTGGATGGGCTGGTATATAAACAACCATTTACTGATACTGTAATATGCCAGAATCAAAGAATCAATTTTGGTAATTTTAAGACAGCACCTAATTATCAATTTATACCTTCTACTAATATTAAGTTTGAAGACCCGAATAATCCTTATGTGATTGCACCCGGAAGCATTGATTATAAACTAATACTGACTGGAGTAGATACTTCATGTCATGTTGAATATAATTTCCATATAGTCGTGGACACTGTGGATGTACAGGGCATCAGTCCCGACAGCACTAATCTGTGCCTCGGTGATAGTGCCCGGATTCAGTTTTCTGCATCGCCGGCCAGCACTACTATTACATTTACACCACAAGATACCAGCATTAGACAAATCGCACATGGGGAGTATTGGGTAGATCCTGCAGTTTCAACTACCTATAATTTCACGATTACAGGTGAGAAAGGGTGTGTGGTCCACTATAAGTCAAAAGTTCGGGTGGATAGTATGCCGGATATTCCATTGACGAATTGGATTCCTAAAGATAAATATTGTGCCGGTGATACTGTGTTATTGACTTCTCCGGAAGTGAATAAAGCGAAATATCCGGATATTACTTTCAACTGGCAATCTGTCGGTGAGGTAAATAAAAAAACAGATGCGAATCTGTTGATTATCACACAGGATACTTTCCTGTATATTCGCCGAACGGTTAATGTAGCTTGTAAACGCGAAGATTCTATCAAGCTAAATGTGGTGCAGCCTATTATACTCACTTCATTAAGCGATACTGCAGTTTGTGCCAATGAACCGGTGATGGTAGAAGTAAAGAATGCAGTGACTGATATCGAATGGGACCCGACAACTGGTGTAAACTGTTCAAATAATTGCCAGAAGGCTACTGTCCATAATGCAAATACGACCACCTATAAGATAAAAGCTAAAAAAGATGGTTGCCCGGCTGAAGTAAACTTTACCTATACAGTACGTCCTCCGGAGACTCTTTTGCTGTCTATTAGTCCGGAAGGTCAGATAGCAAAAGGAACAGAAGTAACAGTGAAGATTCAAAATCCATTAGCCGGAGTGAGTCAGTATGAATGGTCTTACAATGGTAACTCTCTCGGTACTCAGGGTACTACCGTCACTGCCCCGGCAAATGAGAATTACATGGAATATGTAGCGCAGATAGGACCGGCAGCAGATAAGAGTCATTGTGGAGCTTATGGTATTGTCACATTAAATACGGTCATACCCTATATCAAGATGCCAAATGCATTCACGCCTAATAGTGATGATCTCAATGACGTATTCGAAGCTGTAGTGCCCGGTGGCGTAGAAATTACTGACCTGGTAATTGTAAATCGCTGGGGACAAAAAGTATTTCATTCTACTGATAATACAGGATGGGATGGTAAGGTTAACGGAAAACTGGCCCCTGCAGATACTTATCTTTATAGGATTCGTTACAAATTTACAACTGGTGGACAGGAAATTACTGCGAAAGGTGAAGTGAACCTGATCAGGTAATTATCACGCAAATAAGCTTTTGTCTTTGATTTTTGTAATGATTGTATCACAATTCGCTGCAATCAAATCAAATACCTTGAGGTATCCATCATAGTTCCCATACCAGGGATCCGGTACATTCATACCTTCACCCGGATAGGATTCATCCAGGAATAATCTTACCTTTTGGACACTCTGGTTAGTGCCGGTTATCCTATGGATATTTTCAAAATTGTCTGAATCCATCGCATAAATCAGGTCAAATTTATTCAAATCACCGGGTAGAAACTGACGAGCCTGTTGTCCGGAAATATCTATACCATTTTCTCTGGCTACACGTATAGAGGAGGTATGTGGATGCTCTCCTGAGTGATAATTGGCAGTACCTGCACTGTCAACAAATATATCCAGACCAACCAATTTTGCCTTGTGCTCCATAATGCCCTGTGCTAAAGGGCTCCGGCAAATATTACCCAGGCAAACCATCAAAATTCTGATTTTCTCCATTATGTGACTATCTCATTCTAACTGCAAAAATAAGCAGTTTGACTGTAATCATTAATCCTTGCGGTGACCTCAGGGTAACGCAGGCTTATCTTCCCTGAAGTAAATTACCAAATAACGTTTAATAATTGTAAGTAATAAGTAATTCAAGATTGGTGTATTTCAAATCAAATCGATCTGCTAAATACTGGTTTGTAAGATAACCTTTATATGTATAAACACCATTTCGTAGATTCTGATGACTGAAAAAGACATCTTCTATGCCTGTATTGCCGACTGCCTTTGCTAATATGGGCGTAATGATATTACTGATAGCGATGGAAGCAGTATGCGGTATTTTGGATGCAATGTTTGGTACACAATAATGAATGACACCCAATTTCTCAAAAGTAGGTTCTTTGTGCGAAGTCACTTCAGATGTTTCAAAACAACCGCCCTGATCTATGCTCACATCGATAATGACTGACCCGGGTTTCATGTTTGCGACCATTGATTCAGGTACGACCATACGGGTACGTCCGGATTTAGAATGAATCGCCCCAATCACTACATCTGCGTCTTTAAGGTGCTTTTGAAGTTCTATAGGATTAATGGATGATGTAAATAGCTTTATGCCTAACTGAGACTGAATGCGCATCAGTTTATAGATGTTGTCATCAAATAAAAATACCTGTGCACCCAATCCCAGAGCTGCCCGGGTCGCATGTTCAGCTACGACACCGCCACCCAGGATGACCACTTTGGCAGGTGGAACTCCCGAAATCCCACCAAGAAGTATTCCTTTTCCTCCGGATGAGGAAGAAAGCAATTCCGCCGCCGTATGGATTGCACTGACTCCAGCCATTTCACTCATCATTCGGACAAGCGGAAATGAACCATCATCATCCATCAGATATTCCATCGCTAAGGCGACTACTCGTTTTTGAATTAATAATTGGATATATTCCTTATCGATAAGTGGGATTTGTAAGGGGGAGATAAGCATCTGGTTGGCTTTCATCAACTCCAACTCTTTTTTAGTAGGAGGTGCAACCTTTAATATAACATCACATTCGAATATTTGGGATTTATCATCAATGATTTGTGCTCCGGCCTCACTATACTCTGTATCTGTAAAATTTGATTTTTTACCCGCACCACGCTCTATAAATATGGTATGCCCCTGGTCACATAAGTGCCTTACTGATGCTGGAATCAATGCAATCCTGTTTTCCTGTAAAATGGATTCTTTTACGATACCTATAGAAATACGTTTTCTACCTTTGGAAGTCAGGAGAACTTCAGGTGCAGTCATCAACTTTTCTTTCACTAATTTACCCATCAGTAGTACGAATTTCTATTGAAAAGTCAGATATTATTGGTTTTGTATATATAAAGATAATTGAATTCTTTGAATTTAACTTTTAACTTTAATTGATTGTGTGTATAACAAATTGCACTCTTCCATGCCATTATTCGGTACTAGCACTTAAGTGAGTTAATGGCAAGAAAACAAACTTCATTAATTGGTTCTCCATCTTTAGGAGAGTTAGAGGGGCAAATTAATGAAGTTTGTGCAAATTGATATTCACACTAAATGATTTCCCTTGAATTCTGTATTGATATAACTCTGGTACCCGCGCTGTATATTGTGATCTCAACTAATGTGAACGTTGTGTCAATGAGCGGTAGTAGCATCGAAGGCCATTCTATAATACATAATATTCCGGGTTTGTCAATATACTCCAATAATCCGGTCCCAAATAACTCTTCAGGATCCTTAAGTCGGTATAAATCAGCATGGATTATTTTGTTTATGGATTGGACTGGCTCCGGCAGAATATATTCATTGATAATTGAAAATGTAGGACTATTAGCTTCTACGTCAGGATTGAGAATAGCAACCAACTCTTTTACTAAAGCTGTCTTACCAGCACCCATATTACCTTCGAGTAGTAAAACTGGAGTGGATAATAAAACGCTCATATTTTGCCGGATGGCTAATGACAGCTCCTGAAGTGTACTAATTTCCAATAAAATCATTTTTCTGTGATTCTTTTTCTTATAATAATTTGTTAATTTATTGTGGTTTAGAAGTCAAAAATATTAAATATCAATATGTTTTTTTTATGTATGTAAATATTTAGATTTCTTTTTCTTATGGTGGTCAAATATGTGCAGGAGTGTACTAAACTACCAAAAAAAATTAGTAATTTTGCACGATTAAAAAGTAAAAAAAATAAATGTCAGAAGATAGCGAAGTAGCTCAGAATAATGGAAAATATGATGCAAGTAACATTCAGGCCCTCGAAGGCCTTGAAGCAGTCAGAAAAAGACCCGGAATGTACATCGGGAGCACCGATGCAAAAGGTTTACATCATCTGGTTTATGAAGTAGTCGATAACTCGATTGATGAACACCTGGCTGGTTTTGCCAATAGGGTTGAAACAATAATTCACCAGGACAACTCAGTTACAGTCAGAGATAATGGAAGGGGAATCCCTACCGGTATGCATGAGAAATTGAAGAAATCAGCTCTGGAGGTGGTGATGACTGTATTGCATGCCGGAGGTAAATTTGATAAAAACACTTATAAAGTTTCCGGGGGATTGCACGGTGTCGGTGTTTCCTGTGTAAATGCACTTTCAATTTATCTCAAAGCAGAAGTTCACCGGGAAGGGAAGGTTTTTGTACAGGAATATAGCGAAGGAAAGCCTACTTCTCAGGTTGAAGTAGTCGGTGAGGCATCAGATACCGGGACGATAGTCACTTTCAGACCCGATCCTTCCATCTTCGAAGTCCTGGAGTACAAATATGAAACACTCGCCAATAGAATGCGTGAGCTGGCATATCTCAATAAAGGTCTGACACTCACTTTGACAGATGAAAGACCCAATGAAGATGGCAAGATAAGATCAGAGACCTTCCATAGCGAAGGTGGTCTGGCAGAGTATGTTACCTACATCGATAAAAGTAGGACCACACTCAATGAAAAACCGATTCATGTCACCGGAAAAGACAGTAATGTAGAAGTAGAAGTAGCTATGCAATACAATACCAGCTACTCTGAGAATATATACTCTTATGTAAATAATATCAATACCCGGGAAGGTGGGACGCATGTCAACGGTTTCAGACGTGCAGTCACCCGTCTGTTTAAAAACTATGGCGAAGAGAATGGCTTCTTCAAGAAACTGAAGTTTGAAGTTGCCGGTGATGATTTTCGAGAGGGTCTGACGGCGATCATTTCAGTTAAAGTGCCTGAACCACAGTTCAAAGGCCAGACAAAAGGTGAATTGGGTAACTCAGAAGTGACAAGTATCGTAAGTCAGATAGTAGGGGAGACACTCAAACATTTTCTGGAGGAAAACCCCAATGAAGCCAGGCGTATTCTTGAAAAAGTAGTTACTGCAGCTACAGCAAGAGAAGCCGCAAGAAAGGCCAGAGAAATGGTACAGCGTAAGAATGTCCTGACCGGAGGTGGATTGCCGGGAAAATTGGCAGATTGTAGTAACCGGGACCCGGTCGAGAGTGAGATATTTCTGGTGGAAGGAGATTCTGCGGGTGGTACAGCCAAACAAGGCCGGGACAGACACTTTCAGGCGATATTGCCATTAAGAGGTAAGATCCTCAATGTAGAGAAAGCAATGGAACATAAGATCTACGAAAATGAGGAGATCAAAAATATGTTTATCGCACTCGGCGTCAGCATTGAAGAACGTGATGGGGAGAAGATTCTGAATATCGAAAAGTTAAGATATCATAAAGTAGTGATCATGACGGATGCCGACATCGATGGTTCACATATCACTACACTGATTCTTACATTCTTCTTTAGATTCATGAAGCCATTAATCGAAAATGGTTATATCTATATCGCTACACCCCCACTGTATCAGGTGAAGCGGGGTAATCGCTCAGCCTATGCCTGGGATGAGAATCAACGATTGGCTTTGACACGTGAGTTTGCTAAAAACGAAAAAGATGACGGAGTTAAAATTCAGCGCTATAAGGGCCTCGGTGAGATGAACGCTGAACAACTCTGGGAGACGACCATGGATCCGGAACACCGGACGCTTCGTCAGGTGACTATCGAAGATGCTGCTGAGTGTGATCGCGTATTCTCTATGCTCATGGGCGAGGAAGTTCCACCGAGACGTGAATTTATCGAGGCAAATGCCCGATATGCGCGGGTTGATGCCTGATTTATAAGTAGCGCTTATATTTATTTTGGAGTTCTGAATTGTAGTCAAATACAATGATTATTGTATTTGGATTACTTTCATTCGTATATCCATCGGATCACAGGCAGTATAAATTGCATGGAAGAAATCATTTCCCATCCTGATATACCAGGTCATGAAGTTTTCGTGGCGTTCCTGCAGACTGTTTCCGGGAAATAGTTTTGATTGAATATTTACAGCTTGCTGCAATGCAGTCTCATTTTTCTCTTTCAATGTTCGTAAAATTCGTCCTTCTATCTGGGATAGAATTTTGTTGAATTGATTCATTTCTGCACCGACGAAGCCTTTCAGTGTCTGATCGATAGAAACAGCTTTATCAGTGATCGTTTTTGTCAGTTCATTGATTGTAGCTCGCTCTTGGTTCAGATTGATCGATTCATCTGTATGGCTTTGGATAAATCTTAACTTTAGTTCTTCTTCGTTGACGAGTAAATCATTGATTGCTAATTGCAATTTATCCATCTTCTTTTTTGTAGTACCATCGACGATGATGAAACTGTCACGTCTGACCAACACAGGGAAAAATGTCTGATAGGCTGCAAATAACATCCTGCGATCTGACCAGTATGCGATCTCACCACCACCACCCACGAATGCGATACTGGGTAGAATCTGTTCCTGGAGCACAGGGCGCATGATGACATTCGGGCTGAATCGCTCAGGATGTTGCGCTATTTCATCATTGAGGCTTTGTGTATCCCAGCTTTTATCTGTACCGATGACTTCAAAATGTTCATCCTGTCGGACAATTCGTTCACGTTTTCCTTCGTACAAGTAGAAAAAATTGATTTCTCGTACGTATGCTTGTGCATTGATTCCCGATTGGTGTAATTCTTTTTGCCCGGCTTCTACCAACGCTTTGCTTTCATTGCCCAATATGTCTCTTTTCATCCAGGGTATGAATTGGCGCTTGATGTCTGCATCATCCGGATTGAATACTAAAAATGAAAACTCCGGTAAGATATGGTGTAGGAAAAGCAGTATGGCTTCATTGATAGTACGACCGGTTGCATAACTGGCAGTGATTATATTTTTAAGCTCTATTGCATTTTGTGAATCACCTAAAATCCCGCTTAACTCTTTCAGCACATCAGCTATATCATCACAAAGCATCCTACCTATTGCGCCGGTCTGATTTGTACTCCACTCAAGTCGCTTGCCAAACAAGTGAATATGATTACACTCTGCCAGATCATGATCTTCCCCACCGAGATACAACACGGGGATGAATTTATAGTCAGTAAAACTCTTTTGGCATTGCTCTGCCAGTTTGATTGTACTTAATAATTTATAGATAAAATATGCAGGCCCGGTGAATAGATTGGGTTGGTGCGCACAGGTGATGGTATAGGAGTTTTCATGTCTCAGTGCCTTGATCAGATCATCCTGAGAATCTATGCCTGCACTTGCATATTGTCTCTGCAACACACTTACGAGAAGCTCTCTGTCAATTGGAAATTTACTCCGTTCTTGAATAGCTTCTTCTAAACCATCTTGTGTTGCCGGAAAGCTATAGATAGGTAGGTGCTGATTCTCATGTACCGCATAAAATTTATCAAATGCGGAAAATTGGCGTACATTTTCAAAATCAATAAATAAATGCCCTGAAATTTCTTTGGGTTCAGTCATCTTATATTACCTTCAGTTCTTTTCCTACTTTGGTAAATGCATCTATTGCTTTTTGTAAATGCACCTTCTCATGTCCGGCAGATACCTGCACCCGGATACGTGCCTTTTCCTTTGGAACTACAGGGAAGAAAAATCCGATGACATAGATTCCTTCATTCAATAGTTTTGAAGAGAATTCCTGCGCCAGTTTCGCATCATAGAGCATCACCGGTGTGATCGGGTGTGTACCAGGTAGTATGTCAAATCCCGCGTCAGTCATACCTTTTCTGAAAAATAAAGTGTTGTCTTCCAGTTTATCCCGCAGTGCGGTGGAAGCTGTCAATAAATCCAAAACCTTGATCGAAGCGCCGACGATAGATGGCGCCAGACTATTTGAAAATAAATAAGGTCTGGAACGCTGTCTCAGCATATCTACGATTTCTTTGCGGGCTGCAGTAAAGCCACCGGAGGCGCCACCCAACGCCTTTCCATAAGTGCCGGTAATAATATCTACTCTTCCCATGACATGATTGTATTCATGTGTGCCCCGACCTGTTTTTCCCATGAATCCGGTAGCGTGACATTCGTCCACCATGACCATCGCGCCGTATTTATCTGCCAGATCACAGATCTTGTCCAACTGAGCAATGTAGCCATCCATCGAAAATACTCCGTCTGTCACAATCATCTTTCGCCGGGCAGTAGATGCTTCTTTTAACTTCTGCTCCAGATCATTCATATCATTGTTCTTGTACCGGAAGCGCTGCGCCTTACAGAGTCGGATGCCATCGATGATGGAAGCATGATTTAGTTCATCGGTGATAATAGCATACTGCTCATTGAGTAGAGGCTCAAATACACCACCATTGGCATCAAATGCGGCTGCGTAGAGGATGCAATCCTCCTGCCCCAGAAACTTTGCTGTTTTCTCTTCCAACTCCTTGTGTATGTCCTGTGTGCCACAGATAAAGCGTACTGAAGACATACCATAACCATGTTTATCTATGGCATCCTTAGCTGCCTGAGTCACTTCGGGATGCGAAGAAAGGCCGAGATAATTATTGGCACACATATTTATGACATGTGGTTCATCCGTAGTGCTGATTTCAGCACTCTGTGGTGTGATAATGATTCTCTCCTTTTTATATAATCCGGCACTGGCTATCTCATCTAATTCTGCCTGGATCTGGGCTGCGATATTCTGAAACATGTTCGTTAAAAATTTTAGGTCATAAAGATAAAGTAAAGTGCATTGAGCGCAAAATATGTTGATGATCCCTTTCAATTTTTAAGCATTTCTAGCTCTCTGGACAATAATTTACTAAATAATATACTCAATCGTACATTATATATTATAAAAATTAATATCTTTGCTGAAACTGTCTGGATTTTATTAATTTTGACAGTGGAAAACTACGATTTATAAGGTCTTATGGCTAGACGCAAACCAAAGCAGGAGCCAATCTCTTTTGTTGGCAAAGTGAAGAAAGTGGTCACAGATGACCGCATTCCTAAGATATTCGGTTTGGTATTTTACCTCATCGCGATATTCCTTTTTATATCACTGACTTCCTATCTATTCACCTGGAGACAAGATCAGGACAAAGTAATCGATTACAGTTGGAGTACACTTTTTGATAAGTCAATTATTGTTGATAACTGGTTTGGGAAAATGGGTGCGGTCGCTTCCCATATTTTAATGTATCTCGGTGTCGGTGTTTCTTCATTTGCATTAATTTTTCTTTGTATCCGGATTGGGTATCGATTGATAAATGGGAAAGGCTCAGCTCGTATATGGCCCATGCTGCGCAATGTTCTGTTTTTCATTGCACTGGGATGCACATTTTTTGAGTTAGTTTTACCACAAGCTGAATTTCCATGGAGCGGCGCTTATGGTATCAGTATAGTGAAGTGGGGTGATGGAGTTATCGGACGAATCGGGGTATGGCTGGTATTCAGTTTTATCTTGTGCGGTCTGGCCGTATGGTTTAGAAACTTTGATCCCGGTTTCGGTAAAATCAAAAATTGGTTTCCGGAATGGAATCGCAAATTGTTTTCATTTATTAATTTCAATAATATTATCCGGTTTTTTCAGAAAGGTAATGAAGATATTGAAACCAATATCCCGGAAGATGTGGCTGCAGCCGCTGCCATGGACGCTGAAGTGAATCTGCCGGTAGATGAAGATCAGGATGATATTTTTGATAGAATAGAACGAAGTCTGACACCTGAAATTACATCAGAAAGTGAAGATCAAGAACAAGATCAGGAACAGGTAATTGAAATCGGCCCGGGCAATCTCTTTCCTGAGGAACCACCATTGGATAGGAGTCGGGGTGTAGAACTGGAGATGATGACTACCGAGCAGGATCCATCCTTTGATCTGGAGGGGAATGAGTATGATTATCATGAACTGGATCACTATGATGAAGAAGACCTGAAGATAGAAGCCGAACTGGATAACCCGGATGAACCATTCAATCCGCGTCTTGACTTATCAAAATACGTAATCCCAAGTACTGACTTATTGGATGCTCCTGTCGATACGGATAATACGATTTCAAAAAGCGAAGTAAACGAAAACTCAAATCAGATAGTCAATACACTCCTCAATTATAAGATCGATATTACCAAAATACTTGCTACAGTAGGGCCGACAGTCACACTATACGAGATTATTCCCGCACCTGGTGTCAGGATTTCAAAGATAAAAAACCTGGAGGATGATATCGCATTGAGTTTAGCTGCACTGGGTATCCGCATCATAGCGCCGATTCCCGGCAGAGGTACGATAGGAATTGAAGTTCCGAATCAGAAGAAAAAGGTGGTTACACTCAGAGAAGTACTGCGGTCTGAGCGATTCAGGAATGCACAGATGGAAATACCGATTGCCTTCGGTAAGACTATCAATAATGAAGTCTTTGTAGCGGATCTGACGAAGATGCCACACCTGCTGGTTGCTGGTGCCACTGGTCAGGGTAAGTCTGTCGGGATAAATGCGATCCTGATGTCTATCCTCCTGAATACCCATCCGGCACATGTGAAATTAATCCTGATCGACCCGAAGAAAGTCGAACTTTCAATTTATGCAAAGCTCGAAAAGCACTTCATGTGTATGATCCCCGGGCAGGACGACCCGATTATCACTGATTACAAGCTGGTGATCAATACATTGCATTCAGTAGCTAAGGAGATGGATGATCGTTATGACTTGCTAAAGAAAGCAGAGGTTCGTAACATAAAAGAATACAATATCAAATTTGTCGAGCGCAGACTGAATCCACAGAAAGGCCATCGCTATCTGCCTTATATTGTGTTTGTGATTGATGAGTTTGCTGACTTGATCATGACCGCAGGCAAGGAGATAGAAACACCTATCGGGCGTATTGCTCAGCTTGCCAGAGCGGTTGGTATACACCTTGTAATTGCTACACAGCGCCCTTCAGTAAACATCATCACAGGTATCATCAAAGCGAATTTCCCGGCACGGATTGCTTTTAAAGTGGCTTCAAAGATCGACTCTCGTACGATCCTGGATTCAGGTGGTGCCGAGCAGTTGATCGGCAAAGGCGATATGCTGATCTCTGCTGAAAGTAAACTTCAGCGTATCCAGTGTGCCTTTGTGGATACGCATGAAGTGGTCGATGTGGTGGATTTCATCGCAAAACAACAAGGTTATGCTACGCCGTATTATTTACCGGAAGTGATGGATGACAGTGATGGAGGAAATGGTGCTGCATCGATGAAACTGTCTGAAATGGATGATAATATCAAAGAAGCAGCGCTTCTGGTCGTCCAGAATCAACATGGTTCTACCTCTATGATCCAGCGGAGATTAAGTCTGGGTTACAATCGCGCCGGTCGCATCATGGACCAGTTAGAGGCTTTGGGCATTGTCGGACCCAGCGAAGGAAGTAAACCACGTCAGGTCTTGTTCCATACCGAAACAGAACTGATGAATTACTTTGATAGTCTGGAAGCAAAGGTGTATTAAAGTTTGTGATTTAATTCATTTTTCCTGAATGAAATCTTTTATCTAAACTGGGTTTTATTAAATGTTATCCCTTTCTATGTAGTAAATAGTAACATTTTACGTATAAAAATTTTATATTTACACGTAAAATTTTCAAATGGATAATAAACTAACTTTAAGCCTGGATGAAGATGTAATTAAAAACGCCAAGCTTTATGCAAAAAAGAATAATATAAGCCTGTCGAAACTAATTGAATCTTATCTGGCTGCCTTGACTATAAAGAAGGAAAAAGCTAAACTTACGCCATTAGTTGCCAGCTTGAGCGGAGTGATAAAGCTCTCGGGTGATTACGATGAAAAGGGCGACTATACAGCATATTTAAGCGAAAAGTATAAATGAAGAAGGTATTAATTGATACGAATATTGTAATCGACCTATTAGCTAAAAGGGAGCGCTTTTATAATTCTGCTGCTGAACTTTTTTCCTTATCAGATAAGAAAGAGTTGAAACTATTCATTTCTGCTTTGACATTTGCTAATACCAGTTATGTGCTTTCTAAACAATTATCATCCAGGAATGCAAAAGAAGTACTAAGGAAATTTAAAACACTGGTTGAAGTTTTAAGTCTGGATGACAAAGTAATTGAATTAGCTTTGAGTGATGATGACTTTGGTGATTTTGAAGATGGACTTCAGTATTATTCTGCTTTGGAAAATGGTGTGGAAATGATAATTACCAGGAACAAAAAAGATTTTAAAAATTCTGAAATGCCAGTTTTTACTGCACAGGAATATTTGGCAATGATTTAATTGATTGAATAGATCGAAAGATATAGACCTATTGAGAATATTGGCAATGATAGTAGTATTTCATTGGAAAGGGTATTGACCAAAGTTGTGTTGAGTTTTATTTCATCAGGGCTGTTGAACAACAATAATTCATTCACCCTCATCAATGTAATGTCATCCTTCGCTTCACCATACCGCCTTTCGTATCCATCAGACTGTTCAGGACAATAAATGCAGCAGGATCGATATCCTTGATTGTTGATTGTAATTTTGGTAACTCAAGTCTGGTAACTACTGTAAATACTACCTGTGTGCCCTGAAGTGCTTCACCAACCTGTCTGCCATAGCCACCTCTCTTTCCGTCCAGTATAGTCACACCATACCCTAGATTATGCACTATATCATACCTGATTTCATCCGCCTTGTC
>CAZGKN010000043.1:14669-21387 GCA_964525915.1 uncultured Saprospiraceae bacterium
TTCTTCACAATGCTTACTTACGATTGTTACCCCTATATATTCTTCAATACCTTCGATGATGAAGGTAACTGCCTTTGCCGCGATATAATAGGTTAGCATTGCATACATGGCAATTTCCACTGAAATCAAAAGGGCCGCAGCAGCAAATATGAAAATATTAAAGATAAGTATGATGTCACCTATCGATAAAGGACTTTTACGACTGATGAAAATAGCCAGAATCTCTGTCCCATCCAGTACCGCCCCGCCTCTGACCGCAAACCCAATTCCCGCACCCAGAAATACTCCACCAAAACAGGCAACTAAAAGTTCATCTTGCGTGAGTACAGGGAAGTGGATAAATTCCAAAACCAATGCTAAGACCCCAATAGACACGATACTACTCAGAGCGAAAGTTTTACCGATATTTCGATATCCGATTAGTATAAAGGGGATATTGAAAACAAATAATAGGAGTGGGAAAGATATATGGGTCAATTTGTTTATTAAAAGTGAGATACCTGTAACGCCACCATCCAAAAAACCATTCGGAATCAGAAAACATTCAAGCCCTATTGAAGCCAGTGCAATACCAATGGTGATTAATGATATGCTGCGAAATATTCGTTTTGCATTAGTAGATTGATTGCTGGCCACGGTTATGCGTTTAAATTTTAACAAATATTATAAAATTTTCAAATTTTGTCAACTATGATTTTTGTTTTTATCAATGGTATATTTGACGGTTTAGAAGAATAAAACTTGCTGTATGAGTAATGAGAAGAATTCATTTTACTTGGATAATGCACCTCGAGCGATAAGAAGGCCGCATTATCTGACTCATCTGAATGATACCCGTCTGGATAATTATTTCTGGCTGAATGATAGGGAGAATCCAGAAGTAATCAATTATTTGAGAAAAGAGAATGATTATTTGGATTCATATATGTTACCGTTTTCATCGCTAAAAGAGTCGATTTTTAATGAAGTAACGGGACGGATAAAGCAAGTAGATGATTCTGTACCTTACCTGAGGAATGGCTATTATTATTACCATCGTTTTGAAGAAGGCTCGGAATTTCCGATTTATGCAAGGAAAGAAGGCGATTTAAATGCTCCTGAAGAAATACTGATTGATGTAAACCAGGAAGCTAAAAACTATGCTTATTATAAATTGAGTCAACTAAGTATTTCTCCGGATAATAAACTCATGGCTATTTGTGAAGATATACTGTCACGCAGAATTTACAGGATACGTATAAAACAATTGGATAAAGATATTTTCTATGATGAAATAATAGCAAATACAGGTGACGCTATAGTCTGGTATCAGGACAATAAATCATTTTTATATATTACAAGAGACCTGGAAACACTGCGCCCTGACAAAATATTCAAACATATAGTAGGTACCAATTCTGACACTGATATGCTGGTGTATGAGGAAAAAGATGAGGCTTGTTATCTGAATATCCACAAATCCAACAGTGGTAAGTTCATTTATATCCACAGTACCAGTACGATTACTTCAGAAGTCCGTTTTATTGAAGCAGATGATGCATCCGGTTCATTCAGAATTTTTTCACCAAAGAAAAGAGACCAGTTATATTTCGTCACTGATGATGGAAAGCAATTTTTTATACGGACCAATGTAAGCGCATTGAACTTCAAAGTGATGACAGCACCACTTGACGCGACGCATATCGAACATTGGTCTGAGCTGATACCACATCGTGATGATGTTTTGATAGAGAGTATCTCCTGCTTTGCTGATTTTATCACATTAGAAGAGCGAAAGGATGGAATATTAAAACTACGGATTCTCTATCCGGATCGTGAGGAGATCATTGATTTTGAAGAAGATGCCTATTTAGCGACGTTTATTAATAATTATGAATTTCAGCCTGAATATCTGCGTTTTATTTTTACTTCAATGACCACTCCGGTATCTGTGTTTGATTATGACCTGAAGTCAGGTAAACGGAAATTGAGAAAGCGGCAGGAAGTAGTCGGAGGTTATGATCCGGATGAATATCAATCCCGCCGGCTTATGATAGTCGCCCGTGATGGTGTAGAAGTTCCTGTGTCTCTGGTGTATAAAAAATCGTTGTACAAAGAGAACATGCCTTTATTATTGTATGGTTATGGTGCTTATGGTATCAGCCTTGATCCTTCATTTGCGGTGACCAGAATTTCCTTGCTTGACCGGGGATTCATTTATGCGATTGCACATGTCAGAGGCGGAGAAGATCTGGGCAGGCAATGGTATCAGGCTGGAAAAATGCTGAATAAGAAAAATACCTTTTTTGATTTTATTGATTGCGCAGAAGCATTGGTAGCAAGTGCCTTTACTAGCAGGGAGCACTTATATGCGATGGGTGGTAGTGCCGGTGGTATGCTGATGGGTGCAGCGATGAATATGCGACCTGAATTATTCCGCGGTATTATTTCAGTAGTACCTTTTGTTGATGTATTGACAACTATGTTGGACGAGACAATCCCACTCACCACTGGAGAGTATGATGAATGGGGCAATCCAAATGAACAGCAATATTATGACTATATGAAATCATATTCACCGGTTGATAATGTGACTGAGCAGGCTTATCCGGCACTACTGGTGACTACAGGTCTGCACGATAGTCAGGTACAATACTGGGAACCCGCCAAATGGATTGCCAAACTGAGAGTTCACAACACCAGCCATGAACCAATTCTCCTTTATACTAATATGGACACTGGTCATGGCGGACATTCCGGCCGGTTTGAGCGATACAGGGAAACTGCCTTGATCTACACATTTCTTTGTTCTCTGGAGAATATTGACAAATGAAAACGAGTGGTTTTCTTGATTATTTGAAATCTTTTTACGCTAAATAAACTTATTAAAATTAAATAACGTTACACTATTACTTTTAACAAACTAAATTTAACAAACATGGATGAGAATAAAAATGTAAATGACGCAGAGGAAAGTAAAGATTTCACAGATAAAGTGAATGATACCTGGAATGATGCAAAAGATAAGGCTGCAGATATGTGGGCAGATGGTAAGGAGAGAGCCGGTGATGCCTGGGCAGCAGGAAAAGAAAAAGCAGCAGATGCATTTCAGGAAGGTAAAGAAAAATTAGGTGAATGGACTGATGTCGCAAAAGATAAGGCTGGAGATCTAGCTGATGATATCACTGATGCACTGAAAGATGGTGCAGAGAAAGCAAAAGGCTGGGGTAAGAACCTTTGGGATAAAGCCAAAAATATGTTGGATGGCGATGATGACCCTGACAATACTAAAAGTGATAAATAATCCTTTCTATCAATTGTAAATTATAACCCGGTCTATGGCCGGGTTTGTTTTTTCTATGAATCCGGAGACGATTTTTTTTGTTGAATAAATATTATCGTGATTCGGAATGGGTTTCTGACTAATGAGGGCATCAATATTCAATGTGGAATCAAGATGTTGGGATATGAATTGTATGTTTTGCCTCTGTTGTATCGTAATCCGAATACTGGATGAGACTGCATTGCAAATCTGATAATTCTGGCAAATTTGTTTGATTTTTCGCGGCGGAAGTAAACTGTCAGCAATCAGAATACTCCGGAAGCCTTTTTGTATTTCTATTAATCGATATTTACCTGCATCATATACGACTAGCTCATTTTGATTTCTATATGAGATGAAATGTGTAAAGTCCAAAACCAGTAGCATTAGTAGTATTACCAGCATTGATTTGCTCCATGCTTTCTTTTGTTGAATGGCAACCAAAAAGATAACCAGAGAAAGGAGGCCAAGTATAAACATCGATTTACTGCAATATATTCTGTCAATGAGTGGACCGGGGAGCTTACTGATTGAACTGATTATGAAAAGCAATAGTGTGATTAACCCTTTCCATAGAAATGCAATTTTTATTGCTACAGGCCAGACTAGATAAGCGAGTATTAAAACAATGATTCCAATTTTTATGATTAGATCAGAGATGATAACCGCAGCCAATCCGGATAGTAAAAAGTACACCGGAAACTGATGAAAGTAGTACATGATAAATGGTAATGTTCCGATTTGTGCAGCCAAAGTAACTGAAATTAAATCCCGTACTGTCGGAAATCTATGAATCAGAAGTGGGAGTTTGCTGTCTATCCAATTCTTACACCCGATAATACCTATGACTGCGCTGAGTGACAATTGGAATCCTACATCAAATAAAATATTGGGTTCGTAGAGTAACATGAGCCATGCGCCGGCAAAGACTGTATTGAATGGGTGTGCATGTCTGTTCAGGATTTTTCCTGCGACCAATAGGCTCAGCATAGTAGCTGCTCTTACTACTGAAGGTGCAAATCCGGCTATGCCTGTAAATATCCAGACTAATATTATCGCTGCGATTGCTTGAAGATTCTTTATTTTATTAATCTTGAGTAAACTGAAAAAAAGTAAAATGTTACTATAGATTAACACCACATGCATTCCTGATACGGCAAGTAAGTGCACCGAACCGGTTTGGACGAATTGGTCATTTGTCGTTTCGTTGATTCTATCTCTGTAACCGATTAATAAGGCTGAGGCCAGGTCAGCTTCTTCGCTGTAGTTAAGCAGTCGGTTTATTTTATCGAGGATAGACTTTCTGACCGGATATATCCAATTTGTCAGTGTTTTGGTATTTGAGTGCAACACTGTAATATCACTAACTTTACAAAACCCTTGAAGATATATGTGTTGGCTGGCAAGATAATCCCTATAATCAAATTCACCGGGGTTCTTTGGACTTAAAGGCAGAGAAAGATTGGATTTCAAAATTAGTTGTGTACCCGGCTGTAATTTTGTGACTATTGCTGTGTCGGCAGAAAAGATCTGGACTAAAGCCGTTGATTTTTGCCATTCGTTATTACCATTTTGCCAAAGTTTGACTTTAATCGTGAAATATGCAGTCTTTTTTATTTGTGGAATGCTGGTGCAAGTGGCATACAACATCGTTTTCCCATTCAAATGCCCATTTTTTACCTCGCGCAACAGAGAATCCTTTTGTAGGAAATGATTCCCCGCAAATAACAGTAACAGGGTCCCGGTAAACCAAAGACTGGATGTGAAAATACCGTACAGATACCTTAGATTATAACGCTGTTTCTTTATTAAGGATATCCATCCCAATAAAACAGATGTAAGAATCAAAGCAATTAAAATCCATATATTAAGTATGGGCTCAATCACAGGATAAAGTAAGATTGCTGCAACTGTAATTAGAAAGAGGCGGAGTGCAGGTATTTCATGTATGGTGATCACTGGCGATTTGTTTTAATAGGATTAACTTAAAAATTTTTTTTCATACAGTATAAATATTTCGGATATACTTATATCTTTGTGCCGCTTTGAAAGCAAGCAGTTAACTACTTTGGTCTGGTAGTTCAGTTGGTTAGAATGCCGCCCTGTCACGGCGGAGGTCGCGGGTTCGAGTCCCGTCCAGACCGCTCTCAAAGATTTAAAAACCTGGGAATTTAAGTTCCCGGGTTTTTTTTTGTTAATGAGTAAAATAAATTTGTTCATAAAATATATTTAGGTTATCTTTATCCTAAATTAACAATAGTTGAAATAATCTATTTTTTTTAATAGTTATTTATTTTTTTGGGGTAGTAAAGTGTTTATGATGGCTGATCGAGAGATCAGCCATTTTTATTTAGTGAAATCCAGATATGGTCTTACTTTCACTAACTTTTCTTTATCAATTCCCGCAATTGTAGTCATCTCATCAAATGAACCTATACTTCCTCTGGCTGTGCGATAATTAATAATCAGATAGGCTTGTGGCCCTATATACCAGAGATGTTTCAGCTCGCTCAATGTGACCGTATTTATTCTTATTCGCTCTGCCATTTGCTTTACTTCAAGAAATTGTTGTACTTTTTCATACAATGTGTCCGGAATCACTCTAAGAGACTTCAACTGGTCTGTTTGAATGTAGCCACCCAGCCCATTTCGATATTTAACTATTTTTCCGGCATAATAAGCGCCAATCCCGGGAAGCGCTTGCAATTCTTCCTGGCTTGCTGAATTTATATCTAAGGTTTGAATCGTTTTGTGCTTTTCAGGTGTTGATTTAGATAGTGTGGTATGGGCAACCGGTGGTAAATCAATATAATTTGAAATTTTATCATACCATTGACTATCTATCGCATACACTTTTTTGACATCTCCTTTACTTCTATATATAAATCCACTTTTCCTGAAGTTTATAATCCCATTGACAATTTGCTTCGGTATTCCCATGTCTGCTAGATCTTCTGATTTAATCGTATTCGGATTAAATGACCTGAGTCGCAAGTTCGCTTCAGCCTCACTTTTTGCTAATTTCCCGACTTTACCAACCATTGCTACAGATGGCAGAATTTTTTCTCCACTAGTCAAAGGAAGCTTCTCTCTTATGATTTGTAGCTCTTTCGGATTAATGCCATAAATCTTTTCAACTTGTTTTATCGAATGAAACCCATTACAAGCAGTACGGTATTTAACCAATGTAGCCGCAATTTTTGGGCGGATTCCCAGGGTAGATAATTGAGTGGGTGTCACACTATTAAGGCTCAATTTTGTTTTAGATGCATCTTCAGTCGGAGTGTATTCATTTTGGGTCGTAACAAATTGGATTTCAGGCAGGGGAGGAGAGTAGTAGTAAGTAAGTGCTAATTTTAGTAATGAATAAGCAGCGATCACGACAGTAGCAATGACTATGGCTTTTCGTTGGGAAAG
>CAZGKN010000044.1:0-20541 GCA_964525915.1 uncultured Saprospiraceae bacterium
CGGAATAATCATAATGCAAAAATTGTGACAAACGTGATTAAAATGTATTTGATGTAAATAGTTACCTGACAGACAGACTGTAAGTAATGGATCTTCTAGTTGCGTAATCTGAATTAATTTTCTCCCCGATTATTTTTTAACTCAGGTTAAGTGTTTTGGCATTTCTGCAAAATAACTTTGGCCTATTATTTAATCAATAAAAAACAATAACATGATCGCAACAGATTGTATAGTTCTTAAGCCACAAGAAGGGCTGAGACTGGAATCAGGACCTGGTCGTGACCTTATTTTTAAAGTTACAGGCGAAGACACAGGTGGTGCATTTGACTATTTTATAGTAGAAGTAGCGCCACATGGCGGGCCGCCTCTTCACGTCCACCACAAACAGGAAGAGACTATTCATGTGTTAAAGGGCAAGTTTAAAGTCAGGATCGGTGAAGAGATATTTTATTGTAATGAAGGAGATTTTGCCTACCTACCCTCAAAAACACCCCATACCTTCCTGAATCTGACAGAAGAGACGGGTGAATTAATCGTCGTTTATACGCCCGGTGGTGGGCACAAATTCTATGAAGAGTTAGGGCCACTGACGCGCAATGGCATGCCGGACAGACAAGTGGTAGCTCAGCTTTTTGCTAAATATGATATGACGCTTTTAGGTCCGCCGTTGAGTATGGATTAATGTTTAAACTTACTATCCTGATAGATAGCTTCAATCAATAATAATAGTAATATTTTTATTGATTGAGTTTTTTATGCCGGCATTGATTGCCGGCTTTTTTGTTTATACAATGACTACCGGCAGTCAGAGATACTATATTTGTATGTATTAAGGATGTAATTACTTGAAAAATGATTAGTGTTGAACCGATTGCTTTTGTCAAAAACACCCGCACGCAGGTCATTGATGATCAATGGAATGAAATTATTTCTGAAATAGTGCTGGCGGACCATATTCCCACAGAGGCATTTAACCATATCTCTGATTTTTCACATCTCGAGATTATCTTTTTCTTTGACAAAGTAAAGCCGGAAGATATTGTATTCTCGGGCAGGCCCAGGGGAAATCCCGATTTTCCATCAGTTGGTATCTTCGCTCAGCGAAAGAAGGACAGGCCCAATACTATCGGGCTTACGACAGTCGAATTAGTAACACACAACGGACGGATGATAAAAGTCAAGTCACTCGATGCAATCAATGGTACGCCGGTATTGGATATCAAACCGGTATTCAAAGAATTTCAGTTGGATGGTAAAATCAGACAGCCAACTTGGGTCACAGAAGTAATGAAAGATTATTGGAGGTAATTAATGCAACATCCATGTTTAATAAAGCTACAAAATGTTCAATTTAATCATCTCTTGTGTGCTTAAAAAATTGGATTTAATAGTAAAACAAACAGGGCTATTGCACCTCTGCAAAGGTAAACATCCACTTGACAGGATTCTGCCAGTCAACGCCCTGAAAACCGGCAATGGGGGCTTTTATCAATACATTATTCCACCCTTTTTTCAGATGAATGATGGTCGGTGTGCGATAGGAATACCCTTCATCGGTTAATGGTATTTCAGAATTCCCTTTCTGTCCCGGTCTGAGCCAATGAGGAGGAGGGATTAATTGAGAATTAACCCACACTGCTGATCCTTTGTCGTCCCAGGCACCGAATGGTGGTGAGTCGGTAGCCGGTGATCGGGAAATGTCATTGAATCCGATCCAGAATTTTCCATCCTTCGCCTCATCGCTCCATATCCGGGTGGTAGCATAGCAGGTGGTGTTTTCCTCTGGATGTTCTAAGGTGCCTTTGATCAGAGGTGCCCACCAATGCCTTAGGATAATAGTGCCGCCCATTGCCTGACCGGCGGGTGCTGGGCTACTTTCTCTTATAGTCGGATATTCAATTAGGAATTTTCTATTGACGTCACCCTTGTTTTGATATGGACCGTAAAGCGTCCATTTATAATTAGATTGGCGTACATAGGGGAAAGCCTTTTCCTTGAAATATTGTTGTTTATGATCCAGCAATCTGTTTTCGAATTCTGTAAATTCTGCCTGATATGAGGTGTCAATGCCAGAAACCCAACCGGGATGTCCACCACCACGCCATGAACGTTCCGCAAAGGCGAGCATGCCCGGATAGACCGGATTCATCCGGAGTATGTCTTTGTCAGTAGCCACTGCCCTATCAGGCCACATACACAGCGTAGCGCCCATGACTGTGGAATCTTCATGATCTGTATCACCGATGCGACGATTGAAAATCGTTATCACCGATTCGAGCGGATCCATGTGATTCAGATAAAGATGCCGGGAATCAATGACCCGGATATTAGGTTCCTGCGATATGCGGGCAGCATCATCCATCCAGAGCTGGCGAATCGTCCCAGAAGTGAAATTAGCGCCAGGTTGCCAGCCAATGACTTTCTTTCCCAATCCCTCGAGTAATTAAGTCATCGCGGGAATAAATTGCTTGTTTACGATATGTACCTCATCACCACCGATATGAAAATAAGGCAAATCATAAGTCGAACAAAATTCTTTTAAAATGTTACGTAAAATGTACATGCCACTGTCACTTTGCATATCTACTCCCATAGCTCGGCGAAAAGCGGCACTATGACCGGGCATGTCAATCTCCGGCACGAAGGTGATAAATCGCTCTTTACAATAGGCGATCAAATCTCTGATTTCTGTTTCAGTGTAATACATTCCTTTATCGCGGAGCATAGTGGCAGGTGCAGTAAGTTGGGGATATTGACGGATCGCGATACGCCATGCAATATCTTCAGTCGCATGAAAATGAAATACATTCAGTTTATACTGCGCCATGACATCGATCTGCTGCCTTAGCAAATCCATCGACATATAATTCCTGCCCACGTCAATCATATATCCACGCCAGGAAAATGCAGGTTCGTCACTGATAGTACAGGCATCGATATAAGTACCATCCCGCATGAGTTGGTGCAGCGTCTGCAACCCATTGAATATCCCATGTGCAGTGCCGGCACTTACTATGACTTTCTGATCTGAAACTGTGAGCGTATAGGCTTCTTCATCGCTTAATGCGCCATTTGATTTATCCAGGTGGAGGTTTATGCTGTACCTGGTGTTGCTAAAGGTTGATTTAGCATTGATCTCTATCTGTACATTGGGTATTGTTTTATTTAAGCACAATGCCAAAGGATAAAGTAATGAATCGTTTATACTGATACTATTACACCGGAAAAGTGGAAATAAACCTGTGTCCCATCGGATATGCTGCGGCAATGGAATCAGCGCAGGCTTGTCCTGCAATCCATATACATAGGGATAAATACAATGATACCAGCGCATATAACCTTCTCCACGCAGGTGTAAACCATCATCAGTCAGTGCGGTGTCGAGTGCAGCTTCAGCATTCGTGAAATGCGGATATAAATTGATAAATACAAAATGATGTTCTGTCGCATTTGCATCCAACTGACGGTTGATAATTAGTATAGAATCCTTTTTATCCGTATGATTGGTATATAAATTCAACTGTTTATTTACCGGCAGGATACTCTGTATATATAGTCTGGTAGCCGGGCTTTCCTGATGAATATAATCTGCTGCAAGAAAGATATTGCGCAGGATACTATCTGTACTGATCCCACGAGACAAATCATTTATTCCGATTAATAAGAATATTTTTGCTGGTTTTTGTTGAATTATTCCAGGCAAGCGGTGCAATACACCGGCAGTGATGTCACCACTGATTCCACGATTCTTTATTTTGCCATCCCGGAATAGTTCACTCCATTCATTACCAGCGGTAATACTATTCCCCAGAAAGATGATGTCATTTCGCTCTATTGGAAGTAATCGGAACAAGCTTAGCCGGTGCCTGTATGTTGTACTGAATTCTGTATCCTTATAAGCAGGTAAAGCGATCTGTGCAGAAACAATATTCGAAATAAATACAATTATTATGCACAATAAGGATGATTTAATTATTGTATTTTCAAAATTACAAAATTTAATTCCGGACATTTATTCAAAAGTTTTCTGGGATACAATGTACCCATTTGGACGCACGACTGTAATTACGTATTTATTTCCCGGAATATCATCAACTTCGAAATCAATTTGTTGACCGGGTTTGAGTACCGGTAGATTAAAGGATTTGGCAGATTGCCAGTTAGTGGTATTATCTGATACATATACTTTGTAGCCGCTTACAATATGCTGGGGCAATCCTGTGCTGCCAAAGATCAGTAAGTTTAATTTGTCTTTTTTCCATTTTCTTACCTGCTGTACTTCGACCGGTGAGGATAACTCACGCAATACGGGCATGGATGCCTTTGGATTTCCATACATGTCATAGATACCGTGGATACGTCGTCTATACTTATTATTATCACTGGTGCCCGGATAATGAGTCCGGTAATCAGTCAGATCGAAGTAAATAGCCCCTTCCACATAGGGTTTACTTTCATAGATTGCCATGTGATAAATCAGATCCTGTATGCGCCGTTCATCGCCTCCTTTAAAATTAGGAGCACACAAGCCAAATTCAGAAATGAAGAAGGGCTTGTCCGGATAACTGAGGTGGACACTATCCAGATAATTTCCTATACTACCAGTCGGCACCTGCCACCAACTGCCGCCATACTCATTCATCATCAGGTAATCACCATCAGCAGCCGCATCCGGTGTGAAATTGGGATCATCGTAATATCCCGCAGTGAGCGTATTACTCACATAAGCAACATGCCGGGTAGAATCAACGCGCCGCGCCAGATTAAGCAACTCCGCTATCATTCGCTTCATGTCACAATCACGACCACGCAGTTCATTTCCCACACCCCAGGAAAAGATCGAGGGATGATTGTACAGATTGTGAATCATACTGACTAACTGGGCGATGGCGATTCGTCGGATCGTATCATTCGCGGGAGTCTCTCCACCCCATAAGGGTACTTCCTGCTGAACCAGTATGCCATTTCTGTCACAGAAATCATAGAATGTAGATGATTGCTGAAAATGTTGTCTGCTAAAGATGCAATTGACTTCCTTCATCCGTTTGCCCATCTCGATGATAAACGAATCCGGCTCTGCAAAGCCATAATCCGGATTGCTGCCGGCTGTCCATTCTACGCCCATGAGTTTGACATTCTCACCATTGAGGTAGAACTTTCCATTCTTCATTTTTATGTCTCTGAAACCTATATTGGTATGGATATAATCAGTGGGTTTGCGGCCGTCATAAACGACGACATCAATGCGATACAGATTCGGGAAGTCAAAATGCCAGGGCTTTACTTTGGGAACTTTTAATTCAAAAACAGTTTCACCATTTCGATGTACAGGAATTACCCGTCGCCGGAGTATTACATTCCGGCTTGACTGATTTTCCTCAGTCAAAAATACTTCCAGTGCTAATTTTGCTTTTGGAGGTGTCTCTAATCCCAATGCTATGCGCAGCAATCCAGAGCTATCCCTTAAATCCAATACCGGTGAAGCATGTATATAATTGACTGAAGGTCTTCCACTGACGGTGATAAAAACAGGGCGGATTATCCCGCCATCATTGGGCCAGTCAAAAGAGCTGCCAAATGGAACCTTATTTCTATTGTATGAATTATCGACAGCGATCGTTATCCGGTTCGCTTTACCGTAAAGTAGCTTTCTGGATAAGTTCAGCGAGAAAGCATTGAAACCATCCCCGACATGTTCAGCGACTTTGATGCCATTGATAAAAATAAATGCAGTATGATTGATGGCTCCGAAATGGATTTCAACTTTTTTCTTTTCCCATTTTTTAGGCACATTCAATTCCTTTTGGTACCAGGCTAATCCATAATAATTTTCAGTAAGGGATGCTACATTCCAGGTATGGGGCAAATTGACTACACGGGCTCCTGGCAGTGGTTTGGCTGCCCAGGTATCCGTCATACCTCTGTTTAGTTGATCGGTAGCAAACTGCCATGACTTATTGATATCAATCGTGTCGCGCTGGGCTAACAGACTTGACAAATAAAAAAATACAAAAATAAATGAGGTAATTACCTTTTTCATGCCTTATTCAAAACTGGTTTAACAGCTTAAAAATAGACTATTTAATTCGGTAAACACGAACATAATCAATATAAAATTCCTGTGGGAATATTGAATTGTCCACTTCGCCGCCCCAGGTGCCACCTACAGCCAGATCGAGTAATAAATAAAGCGGACCAGTAAATGATTGGGGCCAGGCAGTCAGTGGGACTGGCAATCTAAAATAATACTGGTCATCGACAAAGAGTTGGAGTACATTTCCCTTACGCTCCAGACCATAAACATGATAATCCGAATGCAAATTATCAATATACATTTTACTACCCCGGGTGGCTACATGCAATGGTGGTGTTGCTGTGGAATCCCACCAGTGCAATGTGCCCCATACTGTGCCTGGAGTGTGCCCTACAAATTCCATGATATCAATCTCACTGCATTTAGGCCAACCTGTCTGACTGCGATTTACACCCATCATCCAGATGGCGGGCCATATTCCCTGACCCTGTGGGAGCTTTGCTCTTACTTCCACTCTGATGTCACCGACAAAATGCTCTTTCCGCAATGTATTTATACTGGCTGATGTATAATTGGCCGGTCCAAACTTCTCTTTTCGGGCAGTGATCACCAGGCAACCATTACTGACCCTGCTGTTTTCAAGTCTTGCATGGGTATAAATCTGTGCTTCTTTGTTGCGGACAAAACCTGTCTCATATCCCCATTTGGCAGAGTCCGGTAAGCCCTGATAGTTGAACTCATCACTCCATAGTAATTTTTCTTTTTGTCCTAAGGGTGAGAAGATCGTCTTTTGAGCGAGGAGTGTCCCGGGTAGAAAACAGCAATATATTGAGAACAAAGTGCTATAAAGTGTATAAAAGGGGGCTTTATTCATGATTATTCATTCTTTTTTAACCGGAATACCTTGGTCTCATGACTTGCTATTTGGCCTTTCCATTTTTTCATCTTTCCCAGATCTTCGTGTAGCCACAGATCCCTGACTTCATACTTTCCATCAAGGCCAAGCTCAGCAAAGTTCAATTTGATCGATTGCGGTAAATCATTGCGATTAAGGATGGCAAGGGCTATTCCACCATCTGCCAGTGGCTTTATGAAAATATTCCAGACTGCATCATTCACGATGCGTTTCGCCTGCTTCCCCAACGGATCCTGATCCAGCGTGATGATTTCTTTATTTGTCAGAATTCGTTTGGTTGCTTCATTCATGCTTCGCAGATCATTAGTCGCATAGAGCGGTGCTGCCATCATCGCCCAGAGACTAAACTGGGACTGATACTCTGTATCACTGCATCCGGTACCACCGCCATCGCCGGAAGGACCTTTCGCACCATATAAGCCGACGATCAACATATCCGGGTCATTCCAATGACCGGGACCGGCATACTGATCCAGCTCAGCATTGATATCCAGTATATTAAGAATTCCAGCGCCCCAGGTCTCAGTGCTGAGTCGTTGCCATTTATCACGAACATCATCTGTAGTCCGCCACAGTTGACCACCTGCCTGAGCCGCCCAGAGCCAGGGCTTACGGCCACCCCATTCACAAACACCCAGCGTGATATCCCGGCCACTATTTCGGAGGGCATCTGCAATTCTCTTATACCTTTCTCTTGCAATATTGACATCATCCGGAGCATGACAGTAATCATATTTTAGGTAGTCTATTCCCCAACCTGCAAATGTCTTCGCATCCTGTGCCTCGAAACCCAGACTGGCAGTGTATCCGGCACAGGTGAGCTGTGCTGCATCACTGTAGATCCCGAGTTTGATACCCCGCTGATGCATATAATCGGCTAAAGCTTTGATGCCTGAAGGGAATTTTACCGGATCGGCGATGATATTGTTTCGATTGTCCCTGCCACCTTGCCAACCATCATCGATGAAGATATGATCATATCCTGCAGCGACCATGCTACTTTGGACCAGGGCATCTGCCATTTCCTGCAGCGCTTTTTCATTGATATTTTCACCCATCAGATTCCAGCTCATCCAGCCCATAGGTGGCGTGGGGGCTAATTGCTGTGCTTGTAAACCAATAGATATTAATAAACTAATAAATAATAATAATAAAACCGATTGTCTCATAAACCCTGCTACATTCTGGAGCAAGATAAATTAAATCGACATGTTTACAAAATTAGAACCCGGCTATTTGCGCCGGAGTAGTTAATTTTTAATATTCACTGGAATAAGGATTTTAATGCTAAAATTTCTTCCCATATTAAATACACCACTGCGACCGGTCACTAAATTCGGATCTAAATATTTCAAGCGACTGAGGTGGCTCTGATAGGCCACGTCAGTCAAATTATTTACACTTAAAATAAGAGTAAATAATGTATGATTATTCCTGAGCAAATCGGTACCCAAACCGCAGTTAAGTAAAGTATAGCCAGGTGTCGGTGTTTCGGTGCCGAAGGCTGAATACACATGATTTTGGTAAAAATATTTGTCCATACTCAGACTGATATATGTATTTGCAAGCTGGCGACCTGTTTTTTTGATGTCAACCCGTATTTCAGAGCGGAGTTTTGGGGCCGGCGTGAAAGGTAAATATCTCAAGCTGTCGGCCATGCCTGTTTGGGCTGATTCTACTAATGAAAAACTATTTTCAAAATGCAGCCAATCAAGCGGATGGGGGTGAATGTCTAAGGTTATTTCACCACCATATAAATGCGCATTTCCGGAGGCATATTTGAATGTCTGATAACCTTCCCGAAGTGAATCACCGCCAGTCAGGCTATTCAGCTTTTGGAGTAGTATGTAATTATTGATTTGATTGTAAAATAGGTCTATCTCTCCGGTGACATGCAGTGTGTTTATTCCGAGCGCAAAATCTGTCTGATAGCTATGCTCTGGCTTCAACTTTGTATTTCCAATGAGATACTGGACAGTACCTTCATGCACGCCATTTGCGGATATTTCAGCAATATTTGGTGCCCGATAACCTTTGGATAAATTGAATTTAGTATATAGACTTTCATTTATCTGATATGTAGCACCTAAACTGCCAGAGAGTCCATTATATTTTTGATGAAAGTAAGTAAAGAGCAATGTTGCCTTATTGTCCGGCGCATAAGTCCGATCTCCATTACTGTCCAACCATAAATTGTCTCCATGTTCATTGCGTATATCAAATCGCAGCCCACCGCTTACTGTCCACTGGTCCCAGTTTTTCTTGATTAGTGAAAAAATTCCATAGTCGAAAAGTGCATAATCCGGAATAAGGAAATCCACACCTTTATTTACTGAATGCTGATACATTCCATTTACACCAAATGAGATTTCATAATCCTTTTTTGTATTGAGATTATATCTCAGATCATAATTCAGCGTGTTCATATTGAAGTACAAACCGTAACTATCCGGATGCAGCACATCTTCAAATTCCTGTCGTTTGTCCAGTTGCCAGCCTGCCAATACTTTGAGTGTTCCCTGACCGATAAAGAAATGGTTGGTTGAGACTAACATATAGTGTTTTATCTTCTGATAGGGTACAACCGGGCGATACGACTTGAAATCATCTTCACCGGCAATTATCTCACCTGTTGAATGGTCGTCAAGTGCGATGGGCTTCAGGAAATTGCCTGTGGCTGAGTCTCGCTCCCCTTCTATGATTCCCGGATTAAGACCGTAGCTACTAAACTTGAAATGCGCATAGCCCCAGGATTTATTGAGGCCCATCATTGCACTCAGATTATCTTGCCTGAAACCTGAATTGAATACATAATCATCCTGCTTGTTCTTGTAGGCATGTGCGATTTTCTTACTGTATCGGAGATTCCAAATAAAACCATTGCTATTCCCACCTAAATTTGCAGAACCGCTTATCAGGCCGTTATTGGATTGGAAATTTCCCATCACGTTTCCGCTTATCTCACCCATCGGTAGCGTAGGAGCTGGCAGGAAATTGATGACACCTGCCATCGCATCGCTACCATAAGCCAGACTGGCCGGACCTTTTAAGATCTCTACACGATCTACGTCATTCTCATCGATCTCGACACCATGCTCATCACCCCATTGCTGCCCTTCCTGTCTGATGCCATCCTGTACTGTCACTACTCTATTGTATCCCAAGCCGCGGATCACCGGTTTTGAGATGCCCGGACCTGTGCTGATCTGCGAGATGCCCGGTTGAGAAGTAATAGCATCAATGATATTGTCAGCAGTGATTTGTTTCAGTTGTTTAGTGCCGATAACTGTAATAGGCGCAGGTGTCCGGTTTCGCTCGGCAGACTTTGATAGCCCGGTAATAACCACCTCTCCAAGTTCAGCAACTGCCTCACTGAGTGTAAAGTTGCATACTGAAGTTTGGCTCAAATTAATCGATCTGACCACCTGTTTATAACCTGTGTAGCTTACCTCTACCAGGAGTGTGGCTTTTGGTAAATTGCTGATACTATAATGCCCTGTGGAGTCCGTTGCGGTGCCTCTTTTTAGGTCGGGGAAATAAATAATTGCACCCGGTAGTTCTTGTGCGGTTTTACTATCACTCACCTGACCGCTAAGTGTAATTTGCTGCTGTGCATAACCATCAACGCTGATGGCTAAAGCAATAATTAATAAATAGAATATTCTGTACATAATCCGCATTAAAGTGTTGATAATTATTAAAATACTAATGGATACACAGAGACAGGTTCTGCATATATAAAAAAGATAAATAGTAATTAAATCAACACTGCGGGGGTCCCCTGAGTGTAAAATTAAAAATGACAGGATGATGGTACAGATGATTGTCAAGTGGAACTACAGACGTCAGGATATCTTCATGTGTAGTGATAAAAACCGGGATTGCAGGAGGAGTATCTGCAATTAGCGGGATATAATCACATAAGGCACAATGATGTTCAGCCTGATGATAATGTCTTTCTGTATTGGTGCAATGTGCATCTCCCCCATGGACATATTGGTGGATTACCTCTGTCGTTTGTGGAAACAAAAAAGTCAGAAATAAAAATAAACTCGTCAACGGTTTACTCAGCGGCAACACCAATAATTTTACACCAAATGAAACGAACTGTTCGTATTATTAACGAAGTTAATCAAAGTTTCATTTTGTAATTGAAAAGGTAAATTAAATTTCATTAAGATTATACCCGGGATTTATATTTCCGTTATCAAATTTGAGTTAAAAATGTAAATTAACACGTTAAATAAATCTTCAAAATGACGAGTCATTGGAATTAAGAAAAGCGAATATGGATGAGGCTGGAGTAATCTGGGATATACTGGCCTATGCGATCGAGCAAAGAAGACAAGATGGCAGCAATCAATGGCAAAACGGATATCCGAATCCACAGTCTGTAATAGATGATGTACGCCATGGATATGGTCACGTACTTACTGAGAATGGGAAGATTCTGGTCTATGCTGCAATTATCTTTGACATCGAGCCTGCGTACACCGCCATTCAGGGCCGGTGGTTGAGCGACGGCGATTATGTGGTAGTGCACCGGGTTGCCAGTTCGCCGGAGGCAAAACAAAAAGGAATGGCAACGCAATTGTTCCGGCACATAGAATCTTTAGCCATAAGCAAGGGTGTTTATAGCATCAAGGTAGATACGAATCATGATAATTTACCGATGCTGCGGATCATGGACAGACTGGGATATACCTATTGCGGGCAGGTCTATTTTAACAATTCACCGCGACGTGCTTTTGAGAAAATATTGAATAAATAATTGCTTATTAATCCAGGTTAGACCTGTAAAGCTAAGGCCATTTCTCTGAGTTTCAGTGTCGTCTTCCAGTTGCGTGTAGTTCCGGTCAGATTAAATTTTTTCTCTAAAAATGGATTGCTGAGCTTTGTGTTCCCATAGCCTCCCGGGCAATAGAGGTAGAACACACCATTTACGTAGTGGATTTGTTCATCTTTTGCTCTTTTAACCTCAATTGTGGTCAGATCGGGTTCTGACCATGGAGGTGAGAAGTAAGTGATATACATTGCTCCGGGATTTGCTTCAGCTTCAGATAGGAAAGGATTAGCGGCGATGATTTCCTGTATGCGGGAAAGTGAAATGGTAATCAGTCTTATGTCCAGATTATTATCTATCCTAATTTGTCTTGCAATTATTTCTGAGAGTGAATCACAGTCGGGTTCCGCACTTTGAAAAACCACATTCCCACTCTGGATATAGGTGTTGACATTGCTAAAGCCCAGGCTTGAGAAAGTGGCCTTGAGGGACTCCATACGGATGATATTGTGTCCACTGACATTTATACCTCTGAGCATTGAAATGTAAATCCCCATCGTTTTTTTACTTAAAAATTATGTAATTACTCACCTAGATGGGTTAAGTTTACAAAAAAATTGGGAATTAAATTGGCGACTTCCCTTTGTATGGACTTTGCGGTCTTTGCGAAAATTCTTTGCGCTCTCTGCGTGAAAATAGAAAGATTGGTTTCACGCAAAGGACGCCAAGAAGCGCAGAGTCCGCAAATATATACTTCTCGAAATAAGGTGAATAGTTTCCGATAATTTAATTTTCCCAATAATAGTGCTGAGTTGTTACAAAATTATTGATCCGATATTACACCGTTTCGTGTCTAAGAAAATTCAGATATTCTTGTTTGTTCGGTTCTAAAAACCGGCGGGCATAATCTGTAAAATAGTGATGTGATTCCAGGAAATTAATCTGCGTCCGGTTCCAGCTTTCCGGAGTCATTTCAGGATTGAAATGGACTAACTCAGTGTATAAATCTATTGATCTTTTATATGCTAAGGATGTGCCGAGATAAGCCAGGTCAGCATCCATTAATATTTTGCTCAGCGGGTCTTCCGGTATATAGGGCAGTTTGGTGGCCATAATTAATTCCTGCACTATGGCTATCTCATTTTCTGAATATCCAAACTCCGGTAAATGCTCAGCGACCAGGCGACATCCTTCTTTTTCGTGCTCTTTATAATTAATGGTAAAGCCGGTATCGTGCCACAGTGCAGCAGTCATCAACAGCTCGATCGCATGTCTGTCTATTTCTTCGCTACAGGCGATGAAAATTGTATTTGTAAGTACATTGAAGGTATGTTGCGTATTGTGGTATTTAAAACTATCAGGCAGGTCATCCAGGATAGAAGTGACCAACGCCTTCATCTGAATTTTATTTCGCATGGGCTTTGTGTTTTAATATTCCACCGGCAGCTTCATTGATACTTTGTACATAGATGAAGGCTTTCGGGTCTATCTCGATGAGTGATTCCTGTAGTTGTCTGATTTCGAGGCGTGTGACGATAGTTACGATGATATCGGTTTCTGTTTTTACCTCAAAGCTGCCCGGTAAATAGCCACGTTCGCCTTTATACACGGTGATACCCTTGCCCAGTTGATTGACTAAATAATCTTTTATATCATCTGCTTTTGAGGAAATGATATTCATTGCTGTAAACTGCTCTATGCCGTCCACGACATAATCTGTGGCTTTTGATGCCGTAAAATATGTGATGATCGAATACATGGCCGTTTCGATACCGAATTGTAGTGCAGCTACACCGAAGATAATCGTATTTATCAGCAGGATAATTTCAGCATTGGAAAAGCCGGTACGCCGGCGGGTAAATACAGCGATCACCTCAGCACCATCGATTACGCCACCACAGCGGATTACCAGACCTACACCGGTGCCCATGAACACACCACCAAAGATCGCGATGAGGAGCTTGTCAGTGGTGACCGGATTGATGTCGATGAATATCAGACCGACAGACAGGAATACTACCGCTATTGCAGTCTGCATAGCAAATGTCTTTCCGATACTTCTATAACCCAGATACACGAAAAGTGCATTCAATATAATGACCGGGATGCTGATGTTGATGTGAAAAATTTCATGGAGGAGAATTGAAATACCCGTGATCCCCCCATCCAGAAAGCGATTTGGGATCATAAAACCTTTCATCGCAAAAACAGCCAGCAAGGTGCCGATTAGTGTGATCAGCAGATTGGACGGTTTAGTAATTTTCCGCCAATCAATAGTATCTGTATGTATTATTTTATTTTTTTTCATCAGGCTGTTATGTACACCAAAGGTTATTGGCTTAATAATATACAATTGGATAATTTTTAGCGGTATTTATTCAATTTTTATCAGGCAATTACCTCATAGATATTCATCGGGTTTGCCTTATTTTTCAATAATACCTCACCGACTTTATTGCACTGAAAAGACATCTTTATCTTATTGTATGAATCTTCATTGATGATGATCTGATTTTCCTGTGCTGTGGATTGCAGGCGCTGGGCGACATTTACTACATCACCGATGACAGTAAAGTCTAACCGTCTCAACTTACCTGAGCCAATATTGCCGGAGATCATTTCACCTGAATTTATCCCGATAGAGACTTTTGGTGTAAATGATATATGTGAATCATCCGGCGGTAAATGATTGATTTTATTTCGTATGGACAGTGCTGCATCAATCGCTCTGTCCAGATGAAACTCACCGGTAAATACAGCCATCACTGCATCACCTAGGAATTTGTCTATATGTCCGCCCTGTTCGATGATCTCATTGACCATTACATCAAAATAAGTATTGAGTGATTTCACTACGGTATCCGGAGATTCTTTTTCACTGAAACTGGTGAAACTACAGATATCGATAAAGGTAACCGTAGCTTCTATCAATTCATTCTTTAGTAATGTACTCTCAAACTCATGGCCACTCATGAAATTCAGTACGGTCTCATCGACATACATTTTCAGTATGTTATTCTCCTGAATGGCTTTCATCGTAGCCCTCATTTGATCTACCTGCCGGATCGTTTTTTCTACAGTGACATCCAGGTCTTTGAAATCAACCGGTTTGGTAAGAAAATCAAAGGCACCATAGTTCATCGCCGAACGAATATTTTCCAGGTCGCCATAGGCGGAAATGACTACAGCTTTCAGCAGATAATTGCGCTCATTCAATTTATTCAGTAATGTGAGCCCATCCATTTCAGGCATATTGATATCCGTAAGGACGACATTTATTTCAGGGTTTTTTTCCAGTTCATCCAGTGCAAGTTTTCCATTTTGAGCAAAGTAAAACTCATAATGCTGGTCCCTGATCTTTTGCCGGAAGCGTTGCCGGATCAGTTGTTCCAGATCCTTTTCATCATCGACTACTAAAATTCTTGCCATCATAAAGTACTCTTTAGCTTTTCTTTTAGCGCATTAAAATCCAATGGTTTTGTAATAAAATCATCAGCGCCTAAGCTCATAGCCTGATTGTAATTATATTCATCGCCATAGGCTGTCAACATAAAAACTTTCGGTGGTGGTTCAGTATATTCCTTTTTGATTTGACTCAGCAACTCCAGTCCACTCATACCCGGCATATTGATATCTGAAAGTATCAACACAAATTCGTGATTATGTTGCTTCAGTACTTCGAGCGCTTCAGAACCTGATGTAGCAAAATAAAATTCCATATTGCCCGAGCGAATCTCACTCCTGAATCTTTGTTGGAACAGGGTTTGCATATCTGTTTCGTCATCTACTGCTAATATTTTCATAAAGTGTCTAATCTTCGTTTAAAAGTAATACTATTTTTAAAAACATCTGCAACTGTTGTCATATCAAGGTGTATAAACTATTTGTTAAAATGTCTATTACAGCTGGGCACATTCATCACAGTTTATTTCATCTATCATGCTATGGGCAGTTCGATAATAAATTCTGTTCCTTCCTGTTCCTGTGCCGGGGTAGGTAAGTTAACCTGTCCGGCTGTTTTGTCAGACAGATTGTGTACCTGAATCTCGCCTCCATGTGCCTTTATGATATCATAGCTTAGGCTCAGACCCAGGCCGGTACCCTGTCCTGTCGGCTTGGTAGTAAAGAAAGGCTGGAATATCTTATCCCTTACTTCCTGTGGAATGCCATTCCCATTGTCTGAGACCCGGATTTCTATCTTGCCGTATAATAACTTTGTCTGTACACTTACACAGGGGCTATAACTCTCACCGGCTGTTTTCTTTTTTTCATTTACTGCAAAAAAAGCATTGTTGAATAAATTCAGCAGTACGCGACCCAGATCCTGCGCCACTACATTTACCTTCTTCATATTCGTATCAAAATCTGTTGCCAGCACAGCATTGAATGACTTGTCCTTGGCTCGTAAGCCATGATAACTCAGTCTGAGGTATTCATCACAGAGCGCATTGATGTCCGTAGGTTCCTTTTGTCCGGTACTCTTCCGCGAATGTTGTAACATGCTCTTCACGATTGCATCAGCCCGCTTGCCGTGGAAATTTATTTTTTCAGAATTCGACTGAATATCATTCAGGATGTTTTTGGCCTCATCCAAATCTCCTTTATTGATTTCCTGTATGACTTCATCAATCATTTCCCTGTTTACATCACTGAAATTATTGACAAAGTTCAATGGATTCTGAATCTCATGGGCGATACCGGCAGTAAGCTCTCCCAGTGAAGCCATTTTCTCTGACTGGATGAGTTTATTTTGTGTAGCCTTCAATTCATTCAGCGTATGTTCCAATTCATCTTTTTGTTTGGTAATCTCAGCAGTGCGCTCAGTCACCTGAATCTCCAGCTCTGCTTTCATCTGTGACATTAACTGGTTTTCCTTTTCTTGTGCGGCTACTTTCTTGTTTGCCTTATCCAGTTCCTTTCGCTGACGCATAGAAATGACCCAGACACCAATCCCCCAGAATACACTAAAAGTGCTGATATTGTCTATGGTATTTTTCCATTGGGCAAAAAAGGAAGGCAAGATAAATTTCAGACACACTTCAAGTACTGATATGATGACATAAGGTGCAATGGCAATTAAAACATATCGGAGCGGTTTGAAAACTGGTTGCGAGTAAAGCAGGTAAGTCAGTCCGGTCAATGCAATTACTGAGAGCGAGTCGGTCAGATTCCCTGCCTGATGAATAAAGCCCGACAAAATAAAAAGCAGTAGAGACACAATGGCTGCCCACTTAAGCAGTGATGACCATGCAGGGTTAACCACCTTCAGGTTCAATGCCCGCATAATGTAGATTGCTATGCAAGAAAACAGTAAAAAATTAGAGCTCATAATAACCGGTTACCTGATATTTCTTCAATGATCTGCAAAGTGTGTGCCAATGTTTGTATATCAAATTTAAATACAATTTAGATAAAAACTAAACAAATGCGCTCACCAATATTGATTTCAGCCAATTGTGGTTAGTTTTGAGAAAGGATGCAAGTTCATTTATTTTATTGCTGTATGCCAGATAATTACTACTTAATTAGTTTGCATTTAATCAAAAATATATGCACAAACTAAAGTTAAAATGCTGTAATTTTTCACTTCAAATTATTTATGAATCCTGTGTTTTAAACCAGCTGTAAAAAAATGACAAATTCCAGTTTATAATAGACCGGATAATTAACTCAACTACTCAACTCGCTTTTGTGTTGGAAAAACAGTTACAACAATACCCTCCATTTTATTTAGGAGTATGCTTATTTAGAATTTTTAAGGTAGTGAAAAATATGGATTCATTCAAAATTATATCTAAATGCTTTTCATTTTAGGCTAAACTATAGTAAATTCGGTTGTCCTAATTTCAAATAGCACCATTTTATATTATTGAAATGCAATTGGTAAATGTGAAATGTTTGGCCGAAGCCACACATGGTAAGTGATAAAATATTTAGAAAGTTTTAAACTTTGCTAGCAATAAATGCGTTTACCTATATTAATCTTTGATGGATTTCTTTTATTAGAGGTGAAGTAGAATTTAACTTTTTAAAGTGAAGAAGGTTTTTTCAATAATGTTACTATTTATTTTTTTGAGTACAAATACGGTATTCGGAGAAGTTTTAAAGGTGCCTGCCCTTATTCACCATTATGTTGAGCATGTAAGAGAGGATAAAGTAAATTCGGTTATCAAGTTTTTTGTTGAGCACTATATAGGGAGTTTCAATCATCACCATAGTACGGATAACCATGATCACGATAATTTACCATTTAAAGCAAATATAGTACACTCACTGACAGTCCTACCAAACATTTCATCTGTATTTGTTAAAATATCATTCCGGATTATTAATAAATTTAGTAGAAATATACTTTCTGAGGATCAGCGATTTTACCTAAATCCTTCATTGAAAAATATCTGGCAACCGCCCCGTTTTTAGTTAATCTGTTTATTCATCTTGTTTTTATAACTGGATGAATGTGCTTTGTCTTGTGATAAAAGTTGCGAAGTAACATATCTACAAGATTCATTAATTAGCTAAGATTAACTATTTAGTATGTTAAATAAAATAATAGCGTTCTCCATAAAGAACAAACTTTTAATAGGTCTTTTTTTAATTGGCTTCATTGGCTATGGCATTTACGAATTAAAAAAACTACCAATAGATGCTGTCCCCGACATTACAAATAATCAAGTACAGGTCATTACAATCTCGCCTGCATTAGGGGCCCCTGATGTCGAACGATTGATTACTTTCCCCATTGAGCAGGTTAATAACAGTATTCCAGGGCTTCACGAGCTTCGTAGTTTCTCACGTTTTGGTTTGTCAGTTGTAACACTTGTTTTTGAAGACAAGATTGATATTTATTGGGCCAGGCAACAGGTTGCAGAGCGGTTACAACAGGCTCAGGAGCAAATTCCAAAAGGATTCGGAACACCTGTTTTAGCGCCAGTCACAACGGGACTGGGTGAAATATATCAATATACAGTTCGGCCGAAGAAGGGATATGAGCTCAAGTATGATGCTATGGAATTACGTACTATTCAGGATTGGATAGTCCGAAGACAACTATTAAATGTGAAAGGAGTTGCAGAGGTAAGTAGTTTTGGCGGACTACTCAAACAGTATGAAGTCTCAATAGTACCTGAGAAACTTATGGCATACGACATTAATATTGGAGATGTGTTCAAAGCCTTGGAAATGAACAATCAGAATACCGGGGGTTCATACATCGAAAAAGGTCCTACCATTTTATTTATTCGTAGCGAAGGATTAGTGGACGATTTGGAAGAAATACAAAATATTGTTATAAAAAATCTACCTAATGGTTTACCTCTTTTGATCCGGGATGTAGCTAAAGTCCGTTTTGGGCATGCACCTCGTTTCGGGGCTATGACATATAATGGTGAGGAACAAGTATCCGGTGCAGTGGTAATGATGCTGAAAGGTGCTAATAGCAATGAGGTAATCAGAAATATTAAGGAACGGATAAGGCTGATAGAAAAAACGTTACCCGAGGGAGTTACAATTGATCCTTTTCTCGATCGTACAAAGATGGTAAATAATGCAATTAGTACAGTTAGTAAGAACTTGTTGGAAGGTGCATTAATTGTAGTATTCATTCTAGTTTTATTTCTTGGAAATTTCAGGGCAGGTTTGTTGGTAGCATCAGTGATTCCACTCTCAATGCTTTTTGCGGTAATTCTGATGAATACTTTTGGAGTAAGTGGTAACCTGATGAGCCTGGGCGCTTTAGATTTCGGATTAATTGTAGATGGGGCAGTTATAATTGTAGAGTCAGTTTTGCACAAATTAACACACAGTAATGTATTCAGAAATGTAAATAGACTTTTGCAGTCCGAAATGGATAAAGAGGTAAGAATTTCAGCTTCCGGAATGATGAATAGCGCAGTCTTCGGACAAATTATCATTCTGATTGTTTACCTGCCCATTTTTACATTGAGGGGAATTGAGGGTAAAATGTTTATACCCATGGCTCAAACTGTTGCCTTTGCATTGATCGGAGCATTTCTGCTGTCACTCACATATATTCCAATGATGAGCACCTTGATATTGAGTAAAAAGATATCGCATAAACAAACTTTGTCAGATCGGATGATGAATCGGCTTGAGCGCATTTATCAAAAAGTATTATCCAAAGTGCTGCGTTATCAAAAAACAGTGCTTGCGATCGTCCTGTGTTTATTTCTAGCTGCCGTTTTTGCAATGACAAGATTAGGAGGTGAGTTTATTCCGGCATTACCTGAAGGAGATTTTGCAGTGGATACCAGAGTTTTACCCGGAAGTAATCTAAACACATCTATTGAGGCAGTTTCAAAGGCATCTAAAATCATTTTAGATAAATTTCCTGAAGTAGAAAAAATCGTAGCAAAAACCGGAAGTAGTGAAGTACCCACTGATCCGATGGCTGTTGATGCATCGGATATGATGATTATTCTGAAGCACCGAAAAGATTGGGTGTCGTCAAAATCATATGCCGATCTGGAGGCAAAGATTGCCAAAGAATTAGAGGCTATCCCCGGAGTCTCATTTGGCTTTCAATATCCAGTGGCAATGCGTTTCAATGAGTTGATCTCAGGAGTGAGGCAGGATGTGGCATGTAAAATATTTGGTGAAGATTTGGATTCATTAGCAATTTATGCGGCTAAAGTAGGTAGAATATGTAATTCTGTAGAAGGAAGTGAAGCTGTATATGTAGAAGTAGTGACCGGTATGCCACAAATAGTAATAAGTTATAATCGTGATGCTATAGCTCAGTACGGATTAAATATAAGTGACATAAACAGGACAGTGAATTCTGCTTTT
>CAZGKN010000045.1:0-6226 GCA_964525915.1 uncultured Saprospiraceae bacterium
AAATTCTGCTATTGTGTGACAAGCCTGAAGGGCTTGAAGATGAATAGCCCCGAGTGAAGCTCGGGGTAGATATCAAGTAAGATCCCAACCCCGAATGGGGTTGAATAGCGAGCTCCATAACCTTCCTACCATACTTCGAGCTCTGGAGATAAATGAAAAGAATTTTATATAAACATGTTAAATTTCCATTTAATTCAACCCCTTCAGGGTTGGTTATTTTATGCATCCTTACCCCCAATTACATTGGGGGCTATGCATCTTTAAGCCCTTCGGGCTTATAATTAAAGCAGTATTTATGCCACTTTTTTACCCAAGTAACTCGTAGGTCAAATATCCAACAGACTGGAAAACCTAAAATTGAAAAATACCTTGTGAATCAAGGGTCAGATAAGCCGGATTTAAAATTCTGCAATTGTGTGACAAGCCTGATGCCTCTAAAATTGAATAATTCCATGTGAAGAACGAGTCAGACAAGCCAGATTGAAAATTCTGCTATTGTGTGACAAGCCTGAAGGGCTTGAAGATGAATAGCCCCGAGTAAAACTCGGGGTAGATATCAAGTAAGATCCCAACCCCGAATGGGGTTGAACAACATACTACAAAAGAAATTTCTCGTCAAAGGCAATATTGTGTTCAATTAGAAGTCTTTTGAATTCATCAATTGAACTTTCCTTTTTATGATGCTCCTTTTGATTCTTAATATATTCAATGATTGAATTCTTTTCATTTGTAGAATAGGTAAAAGCTCCGTAACCTTCTTGCCATGCTTCAAATTTGGGAAATAATCCACAGTTCTTTAACCAAATACTACTTGCGATCTTAATGTCCTTAATATAATTAGCTAATGAAATAGAAGGATGCAAATCAGACAAAATATGAATATGATCTTCCCCTCCATTTATTTGGTAAAGCAAGCAGTTTTTACTCCTAATTATCCCTGTGATATATTTATAAAGTTCTGTACAATGCGTTTCATTAATTGTTTTGTTCCTGAACTTCGTTGCAAAAATGATATGATAATATATTTGGCGGTAACTCATAAACAAATTTAATAAATATCTTATATAAACATGAGGAATTGCCTGTTAATTCAACCCCTTCGGGGTTGGTTATTTTATACACCCTTACCCCCAATTGCCATGGGGGCTATGCATCTTTAAGCCCTTCGGGCTTGTAATCAATGCGAAGTTTATACTTATTTTCACACCTTGCTCCTTCAAAATTTGAAAATAATGGGTATGATCAATAAGATCTCTAAAACCTAAAAATGATTTCGTCACCGTTACCCTATTGGATAAACTCTTATGGACTATAGGAGACAGGGAAATCGAGTGCATCCAGATTACTATTGCTAATTCCACTAAACAAGCACAATTAACTCTGCTTTTTTCTTGCAATCAGAGATTGCAAGACCAATTGTACCGATTGTAACCGGATTAAATATCTGATTTTGTAATCAAAATTGGCATTAGCCCTAACATCTGAAAATCTACAACAAAGCAATTAGTAAATCTAAAACCGCTACTCCTCTTCCTGATTCTGTGTATGCATCTTCATCTCCTGATGCCGGATGCTCTCCAGATGGATGGCATTGATATACTGTGAAATAAAATCCTCGCTCAGGCCGAGTCCATGCCCTTTGGAAGAAACATTGTGTAGAATCTCAGACCAACGAATGAGTTGCAGAATTGATATATTATGTTGCGACTTATATTCACCGATCTGCTGCGAAATCTGCATCCTGCGGCCCAGGAGAGATAACAATTCATCATCGAGTTGATCAATCTGTTCGCGGTATGCTAATAATTGATCGTGATCAAGTGATAATTTCTTGTCCCGCCAACGGATATTCCTGATCAATGTCCCAAAATCCTGTGGTAACAGTTGTTGCTTTGCATCACTCCAGGCTTTATCCGGGTTGCAATGAACCTCGACCATCGCTCCATCATACCCCAGATCTGCTGCATATTGTAAAGTCTCCTGGATATTTTCTCTATTACCACAGATGTGCGAAGGATCATTGAGCATGGTAAGGCCGGGATGCCTTTGCTTCATTTCGATTGCCAGATGCCACATCGGTGGATTGCGATAATGCGAATTGCCAAAAGATGAAAAACCGCGATGGATCAGCCCTACCCACTCGATACCCGCATTCAGTACGCGTTCTACTGCACCGGTCCAGAGATCAATGTCCGGATTGAGTGGATTCTTGACGAAAACAGGAATTCGTACCCCACGCAATGCGTCAGCAATATCCTGTACACTGAATGGATTCACTGTAGTTCTGGCGCCTATCCATAATATATCTATTCCTTGCTTCAGTGCTTCCTCTACCTGAGCCGTATTCGCTACTTCCACTGCCACCGGTTTGCCAATAATTTCTTTGACTTCCTTCAGCCAGGTTAATCCGATCTTGCCGATTCCTTCAAATGAACCCGGCCTTGTCCTGGGTTTCCATATCCCGGCACGGAAAATATCAATATCACAATGCAGTGCTATTTGGCGGGCTGTTGCTAACAGTTGATCCTCAGTCTCAGCGCTACAAGGCCCTGCCATAATCAGAGGTCTGGGTACAGAAACTGTAAAATCAGCATTCACCATGTTCAACAAAGGTAGATTTTTCATTAATCAATAATTTGTATCTGATCATCAGCGGCAAAAGCTTCACTATTCAATCTGCAATACACTCGTGCAGTGGTAACCACATCTTTCTGACAATAAACCTGAATCCTGGTCAAATCATTGTCTTTCCAATACACGGTGCCCACCATGCTTCCATCGATATCATCCTTCGGTGTAGGAATTTCCAGCACATGTGCTAATAAAGCAAGCGTAATATAATGCTTATAATCACCAAAACGCCACATCTCCAGTGTATCAAAGATATATTTTACTTCCCAGGGTTTCTTATTCCTTAAATCCAGGATTGGTGGTAGTTCAATATTGTGTATGACACAGCGACGACAAATATACGGAATGTCAAACTCACGGATATTGTGACCACAAAAACCGACCTTATCCGGGTTATTGTACCGCGTGTTGATTAGGTGAATAAAATTATTCAAGATTTCTTTTTCATCATGCCTGACAAATGACTTTACCCGGAAAGTCCGCCCATTGTCTCCTTTAAACAGATAACCAACTGAAATGCAGATGATCTTTCCAAATTCGGAGAAGATTGCTGCCCGGTCTTCATACGAGGTTGCAACAATTGACTCATCATCCCGCTTATCCGGACTTAAAAATTGAGCCGATTTCTTTTTCCAAAATCCTTGCAGCTGTTCATCCAGCGCATCATAAGAAGGCTGTGCAGAAACTGTCTCAATATCTAAAAATAAAATTCCCTCGGTAAGCATCTTTCAAATTTAATTCACCTGCACAAAACTAATTATATACTACTAAAAAGGTATAGCTATTTACCACTATATCACTTAGGAAAAATGAAGTAATTTTACAAAAATTTGAACCTTTCTATTGCATCACAGCTTTTTATTTTAATTTTAGACTGAAACTAATTCAGTTTAAAAGTATTGCATTTATGTTAACAATAGTAACTTCGTAAAAATAATTCAGTCTATGGAATCAAATAATAATAATAACAACACATATAAAATAGTCAGTATTTCGATAATAGCATTGCTATTGTTACTGACCGGATATCTGCTCTGGAATAAATCACAAAACACCAATGTAATTGCTACTCAGGATGCGAAGATGGTGGAAATGGAGAAGAATCGTGCCGAGCTCGAAAAAAACTACTACGAATCATTGGCTCAGCTCGAAGAAATGAGGGGCGACAATACTGAGTTGAACGAGAAAATTGATTCTGCCAAGATCGAACTTAAAAAACAAAAAGACCAGATCTCCAACCTCCTGGCTACCTCTAAGGATTATAAAGCTATAAAAGCGAAAATCAATGAAATGCGCCAGTCAAACGATGAGTTTCAGAAGGAAATCAGTGCACTAAAAGCTGAAAATGACCAGTTGACTCAATCCAATATGCAGCTCTCCACTGAAAAAGACCTGTTGGCCACTAAGATAAATGAAGAAAGAGGAAACAGTGATAATCTCAGTGCTAAAAACAGTAATCTCGAGGAACAAAATGCCGCATTGAAACAACAACAAAAGGTTTTATCAAAGAAAGTCAGTAAAAGCTCTGTCATAAAGGTATCTGACATTCTGGTCGAGGGTTATAAGATTAATTCCCGTGGCAAAGAAGTATCACAGCGACGTGCCAGAGATATTGAGATTTTGAGAATCTGCTTCAAGACAGGTACCAACGATTTATTACAGAATAGTCATGAGAGTTTTTATATCAAGATTATTAACCCATCAGGCGAAACAGTAGTAGTTCCATCAGCGGGCTCAGGAGTAATTGAGAGTGGTGATGAAGAAGGTAAACAAATCTCTTATTCTATCATGAAAGAATTCAATTACGAAAGTGTCGAAGCAGTTAGTTGTGCGAGTTGGAAACCCAATATCCAGTTCGAATCCGGCACTTACAACATCGAAATTTACAATAAAGGTTACCTGGCGGGTAAGAGTACCTTTAAATTGAAATAAATATTATTTCTCTCTATAAAAGCCTTTTGCATACTTCAGGAAATTAGTAATGATTTCCTGACCATTTGTGGTCAAAATGCTTTCCGGATGATATTGGACTCCAAAACAAGGATAAACCTTATGCCGGAGTGACATAATCTGCTGATTTGCATCCACTGCAGTGACGATTAAATCATTCGGTAATGTCTTAGGATCTGCCACCCATGAATGATATCGACCTACATCAAATCGCCCGGGTAAGCCCTGGTATAAGATATCTTCCCGATCCAATACTTTTATTTCCCTTGCGATTCCATGATACACCTTATCTAAATTGTGTAACCTCCCACCAAAATGTTCCGCGATAGCCTGCAGACCCAGACACACACCCAGGACAGGCTTGACCCTGCTTATTTCAGCCAAAAGCGGCATTAATATTCCAGCTTGTGCCGGGAGACCAGGGCCGGGTGACAGCACAAAAATATCATAACCCGAAGCTTCCTGAACTGTTATCTTGTCATTGCGGAGGACATCCACTGACAACTCACTCTCTGATACGCGGATATAATCGTACAGATTGTAGGTAAAACTATCATAGTTATCTAAGAGGAGCAGACGCATTTACTTAATATGCCAATTGACAAGATTTTCAATATCCGACAGATTATCATCGTTAGTAAAAATAATTCATCGAAAATTAATCCAAAGAAAGAACTTTTTTCGAAGAGAAAGTATTTTTCATTGGGAATTAGAAATTGACATGTTGCACAGACAGATAAGTATATTATTGATTTTTGCGCTGATATTATTATCGGATATGACTTTTGCTCAACCGGCTGTGATGGATACGGTATCACGGGTAGCACCAGTCAAATCAGAAATAGCAATCCCGGTAAAAATTAATATCCGGGACGTAGAGAAAATCATCAATTCAAGCGTCACCGGACTGTTGTACGAGGACAATTCTTACACCGATAACGATAATGACCAGTTTAAAATCAAAGTGTGGAAACGAGACAATATTTACCTCACGCCAAACAGCCCCATACAATTCATCATCTCTGTTCCACTGAAAGTATGGGCTGAAAAAGGGTATGGAGCATTAGGCTATTATACATATAAGGACTGTAGTTTTGATATGATTTTGAAGTTCAAGACTACCTTCAAAGTCATGCCAGACTGGACTATTCGCACAGTGACTACACCTGCGGGATACACCTGGATCAATAAACCGGTATTGAAATTTGGTCTGGTTGATATCCCAATCACGCCGATAGTTGAGTCAATATTAGATAAACACCATGCTTCATTCTCCAAAGTAATTGATGACAAGATCAGGCAGTACCTCAATCTAAAGCCTTATGGCATCCAGTCCTGGAACAGTATGAAAGATCCATATCTCATCTCGGATGAATATAAAAGTTGGTTATTGGTACAACCTTTAGCCCTAAAACTAACGCCATTAAACCTGGTCAATAATTTCTTTACCACCACCCTATCGATAGATATCAACGCTGAGACAGTTACCGGCTGTATGCCTCCAGGCAGGCCTGCTGTGAAGGATGTTCCTAATCTGGTATTCTCAAATACACTGGATCCAGAGTTTAAAGTATTTACGACCAGCCTGATTGACTATGGCTATGCCACTGAATTAGCCAAAACCAATTTTGATGGCTATGCGATG
>CAZGKN010000045.1:6236-17848 GCA_964525915.1 uncultured Saprospiraceae bacterium
ATTGCTGATTCATTCACGTCTGAGCGGAAAAGTTGATGGCAATATCACGCTGAGTGGAAAGTTGTATTATGACGAAAAAACCCAGGAAGTAGGCATTCAAAATACGCAATTTGACCTGAAAACAAAAAATATCTTTCAGCGATCAGCGGGATGGTTATTCAATGGGTTGATAGAAAAAAATATTGAAAAAAAATTCAAGATTCCTGCAAAACCCATCATTGATGCGAGTCTGGCCGGATTAACCGCTGCTATAAATAAGGAATACTATAAGGGTGTGAAGATGAATGGTAAAGTCACCGAATTCAAGCCCGTACAAATACTACCGGCACCGGAGGGCATTCGTATCATCGTGTATTCGGCAGGAACAGTTAGTCTGGATGTGCAAGGGCTTTAAGCATTTTTCAACACAATCGATGTAATCTCAGGTTTGAATCCTACCCTACCGGCATAAGCTAAAAATCCAAAACCCGGATTGACGTACAGATACTGATTTGCCTTGCGATATAATCCAATCCACCGTTTATAAACCAATTGTGCCGGACTCCAACGAATCCATCCCGGTATATTAATGCCAAACTGAAAGCCATGTGTATGACCGGACAGTGTAAGATTAATGTCCGTGTATTTATTATTGACCTCATAATCCCAATGCGATGGATCATGTGACAGCAATAATCGGAAATCAACTGGGCCCAACCCCTGAACCGCCTTTGATAAATCACCGTACTTCGAAAACTGCCGCATCGCTGAGAAATTCTCTACACCCATGATCCCAATGGATGCCCTTCGATGAATGAATGTAGCATTCTCATTCAGCAAAATCTTCCAACCAAGTTTACCATGTGCGTCAATGAGCTTTTGTAGATTGGCTGCTTTCTCTTCCATTGAATTCCAATGAACATAGTCACCATAATCATGATTACCTAATATCGAATACACCGGATAACCTGCCTGTGCCAATTGGCCAAACATATCGAAAAAAGGCTCAATCTCAGTTGCCTTATAATTGACCAGATCACCGGTAAAAACAATCAGGTCAGGCTTCTCAGCCAAAATCATATTAATACCATTCTGTATCGGATGTTCGAAAACAAAACTCCCCGAATGTATATCACTGATCTGTACGATTTTAAATCCATCGAGGTCAGGATGCAACCCGGCAAAAGGAATATCTACCCGTTTCAATTGGTAATAATACGCATTGCGCACTGAGCCCCAGAGGAAGCTCATACCCGTGCCGACACCCGCTACCGCAGCGAGCGAAGACAAGAATTTCGAGCGAGAGGTATCAAAAGCCGGTGTAGTAGAAAACTGATTGACCACCCAAAGAACTCCCCTGCGCAAATCATCTATCAATAAAAAGGGCAACATGAAAAATTTACTGACCAGTAAAATGATCAGATAGGTACGTCCATAAGTCTGTAGAAATTTTGTCTGATCATTGATGAACCCCAGCAACATACCGAGTATCAGTAAATATCCTAAAACACTGAGGAAAATATACATTCCCGGCAGAAAACGTTGCCAGGCCTCACTCATACCCGTTGTAATTGTCCGCACCACTGTAAAACAATAGATATCAAACAACACATACAAGAAAGAGATAACCAATAATCTACTCCACATAATACAATAATAAATTGTTCAGGTCACTTAGAAACAGAAATTAGACCAATGGGTTTTACAGACTGGTAAATTAATGGTAACTATTCAGATAGATTAGTAACATAAATGCCCTTGAATCTGCTTAAATCAGGTATGTGATACAAACCTGACTGGCAATATAATACCGACGCTACGGTCGGCATCTATGCCGATACTCCGACTGAACAAGAAAAAAAATTGGCACTTTGTATTTGATTGTATCGCCAAAAGCGTAGGCTTGAGCCTACGCTTAGCGGTGAACAAAGTTAAAAAGATAATTTAAGCAAAGCTTAAATTATCTTTTTAACTAACTAAATGTTCGGTGTAGGCTCAAGCCTACGCCAGTGTTGTCAATATCCAGCCGGGGTGTCCTCTCAAGTTATAATTTCCGCTAAAAAAGCCTGGAGTCACATATTAATTTTGTAAATATATTTAAAATAATAAATTTGCGCTGTTTAATATGTAGAAATGACGCAAACAACCAACTTTCACAATTACACATTTCCGTTTCAGACTGATCAGAAGTACTCAAAGCGTGTGGCTTATATCAGTATGGAATTTGCATTGGATCAGTCACTGAAAATTTACAGTGGTGGTCTGGGCTTCCTGGCCGGGTCACACATGCGAAGCGCTTATGCACTCAGACAAAACCTGATCGGTGTAGGTATGTTGTGGCGTTACGGCTATTATGATCAGGAGCGGGCAAGTGACAATAAGATGTATGTGCTGTTCCAACAGAAAGCCTATAATTTCCTGCAGGATACGAATATCAAATTCAAGGTAATGGTCAATGATCACGAAGTCTGGGTCAAAGCATTTTATCTTGATCCCGAGGTATTTAAGACTGCACCAATGTTCTTTCTGAGCACTGATCTGCCTGAGAATGACTATCTGTCACAGACGATCACATACAAACTATATGACTCAGTGGTGGATACCAAGATAGCCCAGAGTATCATACTCGGTATCGGCGCAGGCAAGCTGATGGATGCGCTCAACTATTCCCCGGATATTTATCACCTCAATGAAGCACATGGTCTGCCAGTAGCTTTTCATCTGTACAGCAAATACAAGGATAAGGAAGCGGTAAGAAAGCGAATGGTTTTTACTACGCACACGCCGGTAGAAGCCGGCAATGAGAAACATGACTATGCCAAGCTCATAGACCTGAGTTATTTTCAGCAGTTGACGAATGAAGATGTCAAAAACCTCACCGGATTTGATTCCGGCGTATTCGAACATACACTGGCAGCACTCCGGGTGTCAAAAATAGCCAATGGCGTCAGCAAGATACACGGGGAAGTTGCCAATAAAATGTGGGGAAAGTATGAAGGCATTCCTGAAATCACTTCCATCACCAATGCACAGAAGAAGAGCTATTGGGCTGATGAAGAACTGGAAAAAGCCAATCAATCCAGAGACAGAGGCGCATTAATTCTCAGAAAATCAGCGCTTAAAAAACGATTGTTTGAACATGTAGCAAATCAGACCGGCAAGTTATTCGATCCGAACATCTTCACCATTGTCTGGGCACGCCGGTTTGCAGAATACAAGCGCCCGCAACTCATCATCGATGACCTCAACCGATTTGAAGAAATATTTACTGAAGGAAAATATCCGGTACAGATCATCTGGGCAGGTAAACCCTACCCAAAAGACGAAATAGCGATCAGCCTGTTTGATGAACTCATAGATTTCTGTCGGGATTACCCGAATGTTGCTATAATGACCGGTTATGAACTCACTCTATCAAAAATGTTGAAACAAGGCAGTGATCTTTGGTTAAATAATCCCCGCATACCCAATGAGGCATCAGGAACCAGTGGCATGACCGCTATGATGAATGCATCGGTCAATCTATCTACCTATGATGGTTGGATCCCTGAGTTTATCAAAGATGGCGTCAATGGTTTTGTCGTTCCTGCGGTGGATTACAGCAATCTGAGTGATGCTGAGGAAGACAAACAGGACCGGACAAACATACTGGACAAACTGGAAAAGGAAATCATACCGATGTATTACGACTCGCCAAATAAATGGTATGATCTGGTACTCAGAGGAATGCAGGAGATAGTGCCCGAGTTTGATTCAGACCGGATGGCAGATGAATACTACACGAAGATGTACAAGTCATAAAAAAGACTAATTGTATAGTTGAAACTCCGTGTACTAAAACGTTGTATAACAACTATTTATACTAATTATTTCTAAAATTTTACAGAAAATTGTCACAAAACAGCGAAAAATATGCTGAAATTATTTAATACCTTTGTGTATTAAATAACAAATACACGATGAAATCAATAATAGTAACCATTCTGTTTCTCTTCACATCATTACTGGGGTACAGTCAGGTAGCCAAGACCACTGATAAAAAACCTGATCCAAAGAAAGAACTCCACACAGTGGAAGCCTCCTGTGGCGAATGTAATTTCGGTTTACCAGGGGACAATTGTGATCTGGCAGTAAAAATTGAGGGTAAGCCCTATTATGTGGACGGAGTTTCTATCACTGAGTTTGGTCACCCCCACAATAAAAATGGGTTTTGTGTAGCCGTACGGCAGGCTCAGGTACAGGGTGAAGTAGTCGATGGCCGGTTTAAAGCAAGCTATTTCAAGCTATTACCGGTCAATAGTAAAAAGGGAGAAAAGAAATAGTCCACAAAAGCGTAGGCTGGAACCAACGCTTAACGGCGGTTAAGTATAAGGAACTATTTAAGCGAAGCTTAAATAGTTCCTTATACAAAAAATGTTAAGGTTATATTGTTGATAATTTTCAAATTGACCTGGATAGTTTCAAACTGATTACTAACTGCTAAAGTGATATATATTTGATTAATTTTGCAATACAAATATGATTACAAAAGAAAAAATATTAATAACACTTAAAAAAAACAAGGCCAATCTTTCAAAATTTGGAGTTTCTTCGATTGGGCTTTTTGGTTCGTATTTTCATGGCACCCAAACCAGAGAAAGTGATATTGATCTGTTAATTGACCTGGTTCCGGAGAAGGAAAATTTCGATAATTATATGGCAGTATATGACATTTTAGAGCGGTTGTTTAAAAATAAAAAAATAGATTTAGTTACTAAAAACGGGCTTAGCAAATATATTGGTCCTGCTATTTTACAAAATGTGACTTATGTATAAACATCCCTTTGAATTTTTAAAACATATTTATGATGAATGTATTTATCTTAATTCTATAAGTGACCAACTTGTAATAGATGATTTTCTAAGAGATGAAACATTAAAAAGAGCTGTAGTCAGAAGTTTAGAAATTATCGGTGAAGCTTCAAAAAAAATCCCAGATGATCTTAAAACTAAATGGAGTTCCATCAAATGGAAAAATATGTCAGGAATGCGAGATCGATTAATCCATGATTACATGGGCGTTAATTACAATATCGTCTGGGATGTATTAATGAATAAAATTCCAGAACTCACCCAACAAATAAGCGAGGTCATAACCAGTGGTGACAGTTAAAAATCAATACTACCATTGATAAACTTAGGCTCCCCAACCTATCGGGGCAGGCTCAGACTTCGTTTAAATACTATAATGAAGATAGCTTCAGGCGCACTAATCAAATTGTAGCTATTCACCCTACTCTGCATACAAGGCCAGATCCTGCATCTTCGCTAAGATCGCATAAATACCATCCGGGTTTTGCATGAGAGAAGCATGATCACCTGATTCAATCACAGCCCCATCTTTCAATACAATAATCTTATCGACATCCCTGATCGTCGCCAGGCGGTGCGCGATGATAACTGATGTACGGCCTTCCATTAGGTTATTCAGCGCATCCTGAACTAACTTTTCTGAACCTGCATCCAGTGATGAAGTCGCTTCATCCAGAATCAGTACTCTGGGATCCTTGATTATTGCCCGTGCAATGGCAATTCTTTGTTTCTGACCACCAGACAGGCGCACACCCCGGTCTCCTACCAGAGTATCCAGCCCCTCAGGAAAAGATTCGATAAATTCCATCGCATTGGCACGGGTAGCAGCAGTAATGATCTCATCATCACTGGCTTCAGGCTTACCATAGGCTATATTTTCACGTATAGTACCCCCGAAAAGCAAAATATCCTGCGGTACCATCGCAAAGTTTTGTCGGTATGAACGTAAATCAAAACTATTCACATTATCTCCATCAATCGAGATTTCACCGGAGTCAGGCTCGTGAAACCTAAACAGTAACTGGGTGATAGTACTCTTTCCAGCACCACTGGCACCTACCAATGCTGTTTTCTTACCAGCTTCAAAGGTGACAGAAACTTGATGAAGTACTTCCTTATCCGGTCGCGTGGGGTAACTGAATGACACCTGATCAAACACTATATCCCCATGGATATGAACAGGGACGATTCCAGGATCAGTCTTCTGCGATAATTGTTCCGGTGCCTGACTCAAAATATCCAGAATCCTGTCTGCCGCTCCCAGCGCACCGGCTATATCCGTATAAAATGTCCCCAGACTGGCTATGGCACCTCCGATGATTCCAGTGTAAATAATAAATGAGAAAAGATCGCCAATCGCCATATTACCTGACTGAACCAGGAGTGCACCTTCGTACAGGATAAAAAATATCCCTCCAAATAAAATTGTAGTTATAAATATAAAAAATACACCTTTTACCCTGGCGAAATTGAGCGATATCCGCACTACTTCATTGATCGTATTACTGAATCTGTTTTTTTCATAGTTTTCATTGGAAAATGACTTCACCGCCTGATATCCATGCAGCGCTTCCTCGGCGATGATATTTCCCTGCGCGATTGCATCCTGTCTGCTGCGGGATAATTTCCGGATATACCGACCGAAAATTATCGCTACAATCACTATCAATGGAAAAGACAACAACATAATCAATGACAACCGCGGTGTTAGCCAGGCTAAGATTACCACGCCTACGATCAGGGTGATAATTTGTCGCAAAAATTCTGCGAGTGTTACTGAGATTACGTTCTGGATCTGGGCAACATCCGCTGTGATACGACTGGTCAGCTCCCCTACTCTGTTTTTCTCAAAAAAGGTGACTGATTGAGTGACCATATTGTCATACACTTCTTTCTTCATCTGAGCCATTCCTTTTTCACTGACATACGACATCAGATATGACCTGAAATAGGCAAAAAAGCCTTGTAAAACGAGTATAAAGACAAAAAATAAGCCGTAATCCTGTATCGTAAAATGAAATCTGGACTTGCCCGCAGCTGCATTCGCCATCTCACCGGCCGCAGCCGGAAATATCATAAACATCAGACTGCCAAAAGACAAACAGACCAATCCAAAAATAAAGGCCCACTTGTAGGGCAACATATAGGAAAAAATCTTCTTTGCTGAAGACCATGTCTTCCTGTCCCATTTAATTTTCGCCTTCTTCTTTTCCTGACCTTCCATTCATTGATATTTGTCGCAAAATTAATCATAGTTGACTATCCGATTCAATTATGGCCGGTTTCATTAAGTTATTAGGGCGTTAACAGAATGTAAATTTTCTTTAATTCAAGTTTCCAAACTACGCTCACCGGACATCTTGCACTATTTAATACCGAATCAATTCTTTCAACTCTGTGTAGATTATTGGGTCAATGCTTATGATTTTCTATCTTTGCGCAATATTTCAAAAATCTGGAAAGATGCGATTTACCTATTTAGGGCATTCATGTTTTTTAATCGAATCAGGTAGCCACCGGCTCTTGCTGGATCCCTTTATCTCCGGTAATCCTTTAACTACAGACAAAGTAGATATTTTAGCCCTCAAGCCCGATTATATCCTACTGACCCACGGTCATAGTGATCATACATCGGATGCTGAACATATAGCTCTTGCAAATGGCAGCTTGATCATTGCCAATTTCGAAGTGTGTAATTGGTTTGCTGATCGCGGTTGTCAGACATTTGCCTTAAACACAGGTGGTAAAAAACAATTTGACTTTGGTACCGTAAAAATGCTTTCAGCGACACACAGTAGTACTATGCCTGATGGCAGTGATGGTGGCGATCCGAATGGTTTTTTACTGCAAGCTGAAAATAAAGTAGTGTATATCGCAGGCGATACCGGACTAAATGCAGACATGGCATTGATTCCTAAATACTTTGTCCGGCCTGACCTGGCTATACTTCCGGTAGGTGATGTTTTCACCATGGGATATGAAGATGCTTTGATTGCAGCACAAATCGTAGAAACATCCAAGGTCATCGGATGCCATTTTGATACTTTTGATCCCATAAAAATTGACCACAATAAAGCCATTTCAACCTTTGCCACTAAAGGTATTGAATTGATATTGCCTCAAATAAATCAAGTTATCAATCTATAGCGTGGGGAAAGTAATAGCCATAGCCAACCAAAAAGGCGGAGTAGGAAAAACTACTTTAGCCATCAATCTCAGTGCTTGTCTGGCGATGATGGGCATGAAAGTGCTGGTAATCGATGCCGATCCACAGTCCAATGCGACCTCCGGGCTAGGAATCGCTAAAGACGATATCGAGCATACACTTTATGATTGTATGATGAATGAAGAGCCGATACAGAATGCCATTCTCAATACAGAGATAAAGACACTCGACATTTTACCGTCTGATATCAATCTGGTGGGTGCAGAACTTGAGCTGGTAAGCCGCATGCGCCGTGAATATATCATGGATGAGATGCTGAATCCGATCAGAGATCAATATGATTACATCTTTATCGATTGTCTGCCATCACTGGGCCTGATCACGATCAATGCACTGACAGCAGCTAATTCAGTTTTGATCCCTGTACAGTCTGAGATATTTGCTCTGGAAGGCTTAGGGAAATTAAAAAATACAATTGCACTCGTCAAGAAACAACTGAATCCTGAACTCAGCATCGAAGGAATCATAATGACTATGTACGATCAGCGTCTGCGCCTGGCCAATCTCGTCATCCGTGAAGTGCAGGATCACATCAAAGACCGCGTGTTCCAGACAATCATCCATCGCAATTCCCGGATCAGTGAAGCACCCAGCATGCACCAACCGGTGATCTTGTACGATGCCGGAAGTAAAGGGACGATCAACTTTATCAATCTGGCCCGTGAGTTTCTGAATTATCAGAACACGGTACCCTCTGAAGTCTAAGTCGAATATTAAAACAGAAAGACATTGAAGCCAAGACTACCAAAAGGAACCCGGGACTTCTTACCGGATGAAACACGTAAACGGAATTACATTTTTGATACGATTAGAGAGGTTTTTAGGATTTATGGTTATCATCCGATCGAGACACCGGCAATGGAAGCCCTTGAAACGCTTACTGGGCGCTATGGTGATGAAGGTGATAAACTTTTGTTTCGGGTACTGAACAATGGTGACCTCCTGGCTGAAGTCGATGATAAAATACTCCAGGATAAAGACAGTAATGCGATCCTGCCCTACATTGCCAAAAGAGGTTTGCGCTACGACCTGACCGTTCCCTTCGCTAGATATATCGTGATGAACAGACATGCGATCAAACTACCTTTTAAGCGATCAGCTATCCAGCCTGTCTGGCGCGCTGACCGCCCACAGAGAGGCCGCTATCAAGAGTTTTATCAGTGTGATGCTGATATAGCCGGATCTGATTCATTGTACAGTGAAGCAGAGTTAGTAAAGCTCTATGACGAGGTTTTCCGCAGATTGAATTTACCGGTAGTGATCAGGATAAATAGTCGGAAGATATTGCAAGGCATTATCCAGTCTTGTGGTATGGGAGAGCGATTCAGCGAAGTAGCCATCATCATTGATAAGTTGGATAAGATCAGTGATGAGAAAGGAAAAGAATTATTGGTGGCGAAAGGTTTTGATCCAAATGAAGTAAATCGCTTGTTTGAATTGATCCACAATACTCAACTGGATTCATTGAAAACTACCGGAGTCAATGCCCTGACGCAGGACGGAATCTCAGATTTAGAGACAATCTGCTCCCTTTGCCAATCTACCGGTCTTACCAATCAATTAATCTTCGATCCGAGCTTAGCGCGCGGGCTCAGTTATTATACAGGTGCGATTTTTGAAGTAACAGCCCTTGATGCAAATATGGGTAGTATCGGCGGTGGCGGTCGCTATGATAATCTGACTGATTCATTTGGCATGCCGGATATCCCGGGTGTCGGTATTTCATTCGGTGCAGAACGAATCTATGACCTGATGGAGGAAAAAAACTTATTTCCACCGGAAGTTATCAAAAAAAGTGGTGTACTTATCCTGTGTATGGACGCTATTGCCATGGAAACCGGCTTTAATTTGACATCAAGCCTCAGGAATAATCATATTTCTACAGAATTGTATCCTGAACCCGGAAAGGTGAATAAAATGATGAGCTATGCCAATGATAATGGGTACTCGCATGTAATCATTATCGGTTCGGATGAAGTTGCTTCAGGCCTGTTTACAGTTAAAAATATGCATTCCGGCATACAGCAAAAACTTACTTCAGATGAACTTTTGAGCCAATTAGTCTGATTTCGGGTAAATCACATTTACAAAGTACGTATATGTAATTTTAAATTATAAAAATATTACATTAAAAAATACTGCTCTTAAACGCTTATTATCAATTATTTATATATAAATATACAAAATATGATAATATGTTAAACTCGTTAAATTCTGTTTACTAATCTTTTCTACTCTATATTAAATAGTACCTTTGGCGCATAGTATGATACTATAGCTTGCTTTCAGATAGCATTCATTTATTTCTAATAAAAACAATGAACAATGAAGCTAAACTCTTTCATTGCAGGTGTGGTACTTTTTTTTATAAGTTTCATGCCGACTACCGAAGCATCCAATTTGAACTTAAGTGATCATGTCACTTCACCTACAGCCTCAGATGATAATTCAACTGAATTTAATGAGCAAGTCATCAAACTCCGTCTGCGTAAACTCAATTCGCCAATTGATATCCGATATACTGATGAAGTCAAATCATTCCTCACAAAGTTCATCAAACAATACAGAGGTCAGTCTTGCAATCTGATCGGACGATCCACGATCTATTTTCCATATTTTGATGCTGCACTCAAGGACAATGGATTGAGTGGTGATTTCAAAATTATTTCTGCTATCGAATCTTCGCTCAATCCTAATGCAGTCAGCCCTGCAGGTGCAGTCGGTTTCTGGCAATTCATGCCCGGAACTGCCAGAACGATGGGGCTCAACTTCAATAGTGTAATCGACGAACGCAGAGATGCCTATAAATCTGCAGATGCGGCTGCCCGATACCTGAAGGAATTATATAGCTTATTTAATGACTGGACACTTACACTCGCTGCATACAACTGTGGCCCCCGCCGGGTACAAAATGCAATCGATGCAGCCGGTGGAATGAAGGATTTCTGGGCTATACGCAAATATTTGCCTCGCGAAACGCAAAATTACGTACCGAAGTTTATCGCGATGAGCTACTTGTTTACTTATTTCAGTCAACATTCGATGGAACCGGATTTGCCAGAACTGGATTTACAGATCACACAATTAGTCAACTCCAATGGTGAAATAAATCTGCGTACATTATCTAAGAAGTTTGATGTACCGTATGAAGTAACGCAAGTTTTGAATCCGGCATATCGCAGAGGTTATATACCGGCTTCCGGATCAGATATGTATGTAATCTTACCTACACGCGTGATACCTGAATTCAAGGATATGTTGCGAAACCGGTATTTAGGTACTGAAAATAATCCGGTCAATATAGCCGGTAAATTTGTAAATAACACTACGAATTCCAGTGATTATTATGTGTATAAATATACGGTAAAGAAGGGTGAAAGTCTGAGCGATCTCGCAAATGAATTTAATATTTCAGAATATTTACTCCGATTGTGGAATAGTCTGGGAAATTCTACTCTCAAAGCAGGTCAGACCATTCAGTTATTTGTGCATGATAATTTAGTCAAAACGGATATCGAAGGACTCGAACTGGATCATATCAAAACAAAATTCCATT
>CAZGKN010000045.1:17858-20471 GCA_964525915.1 uncultured Saprospiraceae bacterium
AAATACAATGATGGAAGATGCGCTTTCATTATCCGTTCCTGATCTGGAAATTACCGATGCAGCACCTGTAGAATACATCACTCATACGATACAGGAAGGTGAGACCCTCAGAGATGTTATTCATTCCTATGGTGATCAGTACAAAGACCAGATACTCAAGCTCAATTATCTTCCGAATGACAGTATCCGTGTTGATGCAGGAATAATTCTTAAGATCGCGGAGAAAAAGGCACCTACGGCAGCAACCATCTTAGGTCAACCCTGATACTCTGGGTCAAAATTTATTTATAGATAGTGTGAAATGATTTGACTTAACCTTGGCGTAGGCTGGAGCCTACACCCAGCATTCAGTGAGTTAAAAAGTTCATTTAAGCGAAGCTTAAATGAACTTTTTAACTTTGTCCATCGCTAAACATAGGGAAAGATTCAGCTCAGGAAATAATCTTTCCGGCTTCTTTCACGCTGTGATCAATATCATTCCAATAATTTTCCTGATCCTCAGCAATATCCCCTACACCAAAATACTTACTTTCCGGATGTGCAAAATACCATCCGGACACAGAAGCAGCGGGATACATCGCATACGAATCAGTCAACTCGATTCCGGTACGCTCAGTCACCTGCATCAATGCAAATAATTTTGCTTTTTCCCTGTGATCGGGACAGGCCGGATAGCCCGGTGCAGGCCGGATGCCGCTGTATGCCTCACTGATTAATTCTTCATTACTGAGGCGTTCATCAGCCGCATACCCCCAGAGCTCTCTTCTTACTTTCGCATGCATACACTCTGCAAACGCTTCAGCAAAGCGATCCGCCAGTGTCTTGAGCATAATTCCATTATAAATATCATTATTCGCAGCAAACTCTTCCAGTTTTGCTTCTATATGGAGTCCGGCAGTCACTGCAAATGCACCAATGTAATCCTTCTTACCTGATGATTTCGGCGCAATAAAGTCAGCTAATGAGAAATTCGCCAGACCCGGCGCTTTCTTATATTGTTGTCTTCGTGCTACTAAAGTGGCAATTACTGTCGATCTGGATTCGTCCGCATATACTTCGATCAGGTCATCATTCACAGAATTTGCCGGAAAAAGTCCAACAACACTATTCGCCTGTAACCATTTACCTTCGATAATCTTGTCAATGAGCTCCTGAGCCTCTTTAAATAATTCACTCGCATGCTCCCCTACTATAGGATCCTTCAATATAGCCGGATACTTGCCTGCCAACTCCCAGGCTTGAAAGAATGGTGTCCAGTCAATGTATTCCCTTATCGTACTTAATGGGAAATCAATAAACTCATGTATGCCCGGATGACGGGGGACAGCAACGGCATAGTTAGCCCAGTCGATCTTGATTTTATTTGCCTTTGCGTCTTCATAGCGCAGCATTTCACGACTACTCTTGCGGTTTGCCCTCTGAATTCTTATCTTTTCATACTCTTCGGTGATATCAGTCATGAACCTCGACAGTTCTGCTTTATTCGGGCTAGTCAGAATACTAGCAACAGCTACACTTCGTGAAGCATCCTGTACATGCACTACATGATCTACAAACTCAGGTTCGATCTTAATGGCCGTATGTGTCCGGGAAGTAGTAGCGCCACCGATTAGTAAAGGAATATCAAAATTCTGGCGCTTCATTTCTTTTGCTACATTGACCATCTCATCCAAAGATGGCGTGATCAGACCACTCAGACCGATCATGTCCACCTGTTCTTCTACCGCCTTTTTCAAAATCTTATCTGCGGGCACCATGACACCCATATCAATGATCTCAAAATTGTTGCAGCTCAGTACTACTCCGACGATATTCTTTCCGATATCATGCACATCGCCCTTAACAGTGGCTAATAATATTTTACCTTTCGACGATCCGCCGGCACTTTGTTTACTGGCTTCGATATAAGGTGTGAGATATGCCACGGATTGCTTCATCACCCGGGCACTTTTTACCACCTGAGGTAAGAACATTTTCCCACTGCCGAATAAATCTCCGACTATATTCATTCCATCCATGAGTGGACCTTCGATCACTTCAAGCGGTTGATCAAACGTCTGTCTGGCTTCTTCTGTATCTTCAATGATAAAATCAGTTATGCCCTTGACAAGAGCATGCGCGAGGCGCTCTGCCACAGGTAATTCACGCCAGGCAAGGTCTTTTACGATCTCTTTTGCGTTACCCTGATTCTCTTCCGCATATTTTGTCAGGACTTCTGTCGCATCGGGAGTACGATCAAAGAGTACATCTTCGACCATTTTCAGCAGATCCTTTGGTATTTCCTCATAGATATCGATCATACCGGCATTGACGATGCCCATATCCATACCTGCCTGGATCGCATGATACAGAAAAGCAGAATGCATGGCTTCACGTACCCGGTCATTGCCTCTGAAAGAGAATGAGAGATTACTGACACCGCCACTAATCTTGACACCAGGGCACTGCTCCTTTATTTGTCGTGTAGCTTCGATATAATTAATCGCATAACGGTTATGTTCTTCTATACCTGTCGCAATAGCAAAGATATTCGGATCGAAGATGATGTCCTGTGGCTTGTATTTTGCCTTTTCGACTAATATATCATAAGCTCGTTTACATACTGCTACCTTT
>CAZGKN010000046.1:0-1311 GCA_964525915.1 uncultured Saprospiraceae bacterium
CAGGAATTGCAATCGCAGGTGATATGATATCTTCCAGTTTAAAGCCGGGCTTGTTTCTATTCATCAGATAATCTTTCAGGTTCAGCACACCCAGAATATTATCCAGGGTATCATCACAAACCGGAAATTTTGTCAAACCACTTTCGATGATAGCATCCCTTATTTCTTCTGCAGTCTCATTGATATCTATCCATACCACTTCATTGCGTGGCGTCATCACTGAATATGCTTTCCGATCCGCAAAGCGAAATATATTGTGAATCAGTTCACTTTCTTTATTGTCAATTGCGCCATCTTCATTGGCCATTTTTACCATCATCTTTAATTCATCTTCAGAAACTTTCTCCTGATTGCTTTCCTTTAGAAACAACATACGGCTGATGAGTAATGAAGATTTTGATAGGAACCATACCAAGGGGTAGGATATTTTTGAGATAAATGAGAGGATTGGTGCAACAGTAACAGCAATTGATTCTGAATAAATCATACCTATTTTCTTAGGTAATAACTCACCCAGCAGGATACTTACATAAGTTATAACAAAAATGACTACGCCGAAGGATAAGCCAGGTGCATAAGGTTGTGTAAGTGGAAACTTAAGTAGCCATTGTTCAAAGTCCGGAGCAAATGCCTGTGCACCGTAAGCACCGGCTAAAATTCCAATAAGTGTAATCCCTATCTGAACAGAAGATAAAAAACTGTCTGGTTTATCTAAGAGTTTAAGTGCCAATAAAGCATTCTTATTTCCTTTAGAGGCTTTCTCTGCCAATCGGGTACGCTTGGATGACACTAAGGCAATCTCACACATAGCAAAAAAGCCATTCAGGAGAATTAAGCCTAATAAAATTGCAATTTCCATTTACTATTTTCCCTTCATACCTGATTCCGTTTTTATTTCACAAGTATGTTTGTTTTAGGCAAAAATAAATGTTTTAAGGTACTTGGTACTATATATTTCATAATTCAGTAGGAAACTTTGTTTATTTTTGAGCTAAATGAAGATTAATTTTTCTTTTACTCAATTACTGTTTATAACATTAATTATCTGGACAGGTGTAAATTCCTGTAAGAAACCCGCAATGGCTTCACAGGAAGATATTTCTGACACAGATGTGCAAGCCAGGAAGATTAGTAAGGTTGAATTAGCCAGAGTACGTGATTCTTTGGATAGCCTGATGATTTCCACAGATATTGGCCCCGAGCGTGTGATCTGGCAAAAGCCAGAATTGGTAATCAGCATGTTGGGTAAACTTGCGGGTAAGAAAGTTGCGGATATAGGCGCAGGTACTGGATTTTTTACATTCCGATTAG
>CAZGKN010000046.1:1321-3563 GCA_964525915.1 uncultured Saprospiraceae bacterium
CTAAAGTCTATGCCTGTGATATTGATACTGCGGCATTGGAACGGTTGCATTTATTGGCAGGAAAGGTGGATAAAACAATCCGGGACAAGATACAAATTGTAATTTCAACTAAAACAGATCCCGGATTAGGCAAGAATAAAGTTGACATTGTATTTCTTTCGAATACTTATATGTATATAAGAGACAGAGTGGCCTATCTGAAAAATTTGAAAAAATATTTAAATCCGGAAGCTGAGATAATGATCGTAGATTATAAGCGTAAACGAATTCCCTTTGGCCCACCTGAAGAAGAAAAAATTGATCTGTATCAGGTAGAAAAAGAGTTGTTGGCTGCTGGATACACTGTCATTCATTCTGATGATGTAAGTCTGGATTATCAGTATATTGTAACTGCTGAATTAGAATAAGATGACAATGGACGGTGTAACTATATTTAAAAATGCCCGTATTATAAGTGAGGGAAAAATTTCAGAAGGTGATCTTTTAGTTATCGGAGATAAGATAGAAAAGATTGATAGTACGATCGATCATCATGGAGTAGAGATCGATTGTAATGGAAATTATCTGATGCCGGGTATTATTGATGATCAGGTACATTTTCGTGAACCCGGGCTTACACATAAAGCGACAATTGCCACTGAGTCCAGAGCTGCCGTCGCAGGTGGCGTAACTTCTTTTATGGAAATGCCAAATACCAATCCACCGGCTACGACTCTCGCATTGTTGGAGAATAAATATGATATTGCCCGGAACTGCTCTCCGGCTAATTATTCCTTCTTCCTGGGTGCTACTGAACATAACTTGTCTGAGATTCTGTCTGCAGATTATTATAAGATTTGCGGTGTGAAGATATTTATGGGATCGAGTACTGGTTCACTTATAGTGGAGGATGATCAAGCGCTGGAACAAATATTTGCCCAATGTCCGGCATTAATTGCTACCCATTGTGAGGATGAATTTAAGATTCGCACCAATCTAGAGAAAATAAAACATAAGTACGGCGAACTTGTCTCGGCCGCAATGCATCCACAGATCAGAACAGCTGAAGGTTGTTATCTTTCCTCTTTCAAGGCAACTTCTTTGGCAAAAAAATATGGTACCCGATTGCATATTCTTCATATAAGTACAGAAAAAGAAATTTCGCTTTTTAATAATGCCATAGATCGTAAAGTAAAACGGATAACTGCTGAAGCTTGCGTGCATCACATGTATTTTGATCAATCAGATTATGCTTTACTGGGGAATAAGATTAAATGCAATCCTGCTATAAAACGAAGGGAGGATAAAGAAGCAATACTACAAGCTGTTTTAGATGGGTACATAGATGTAATTGCTACCGATCACGCACCACACACATTTGAAGAGAAGTCAAAACCTTATTTCGAAGCACCTGCCGGACTTCCATTAGTACAACATACTTTGCTGATTATGCTATCACACTATAAAAACAAGAAAATTAGTCTTGAGCAAATCATCGATAAAATGTGCCATGCGCCTGCAGACATTTTTCAAATCACAGAAAGAGGTTATCTGAAAGAAGGTTTTAAGGCGGATATTGTATTGTTTAATACAGACCAAACTACAAGGATTACAAAAGAAAATTTGTTGTATAAATGTGCCTGGAGCCCGTTGGAAGGCAAAGAGATGAATGGAAGAATCCTTAGTACATGGGTAAATGGGCAACTGGTTTTCGATGGCCAAAAAATCCTGGGAAATAATCCAGGTGAAAGGTTAAATTTCGATTTTACTAATTGATTGTTGTCGTTTGAAGCCGGATATTTCTATAATCATCGTAAACTATAATGTGCAGTATTTCCTGGACCAATGTTTACATTCGATTTTCAATAATCCAGGATCACTAAATATTGAAGTTATAGTTGTAGATAATGCTTCTGAAGACAATTCAGTTACATTAATCAGGGCTAAATATCCACAAGTCCGGGTCATTGTCAATGAGAAGAATATTGGGTTTTCCAGAGCGAATAACATAGGAATTGAAGCCGCCTCCGGAGAATATATATTAATTTTAAATCCGGATACTATTCTCAGTTCGGATACACTACGGCTATGTTACTCCTTCATGCAAGAGCATCAAGATGCTGGTGCTGTTTGTGTACGTATGATTGATGGGTCTGGTAAATTTCTGCCTGAATCGAAAAGGGGGAATCCGACATTCCGTGCTTCTTTTATGAAAATGACTGGTTTATATCGCTTATTTCCACATAGTAAATGGTTCAATTCA
>CAZGKN010000046.1:3573-20359 GCA_964525915.1 uncultured Saprospiraceae bacterium
CATATAGGAGAACTTGAAACGAGTAAGATTGAAGTTATGACTGGGGCCTTTATGTTTATTAAAAGAAGCACATTGGATCAGGCTGGATATTTCGATGAGGATTTCTTTATGTATGGTGAAGATATTGATCTTTCATACAGACTAAGAGAAACAGGGAAAGCTATCTATTATTTACCCACCACGAGTATAGTTCATTTCAAAGGTGAAAGCACCAAGAAAGAAACACTGGAATACATTCGGAATTTTTATGAAGCCATGGCGATTTTTGTACGGAAACACTATGCACATAAAAGTTGGTTTTACATTTTTTTCCTGCAAGTAGCCGTATATTTTCGTTCATTTCTAAAATTGGGACAGAACATTGTACGTTTCTTATTACCTAAACTCATAGATACGCTTTTAATAATAATCATGCTCGCATGGTTGCGTATTTTTTGGGGTAATTTCTATTTTGGAAATCCGGATTACATAGGCAAAGGTTTTCTTTGGGTAAATCTGCCTGTTTATACCACTTTATGGATTATTTCTGCAATCTTGAATGGAAAGTATAGACAAAACAGATCTATTTTTAGTATAATCAAATCCGTCTTCTATGGTACATTGGCAATCCTGATAGTATATGCCTTATTCAGTCAGGATTATCGCAATTCACGGACTATTATTATGGCAGGTACATTAGGTACATTTCTGATTTTTATCTGCACTTCTGTTTTAGAAAACCTCCTACTACATAAATCGTTTTCTATACGATATAAGCGTGTTTCCAGATATATTGTAGCCGGGAGTGAATCGGTAACTGAGCGAATTAAAGCTGTGTTAGCCGGTGACAGGCAATTTGTTTTTGCAGGAAGATTGAATACTGATAACAATGATTCAGGCGGCATTGGTCATATAGAAGACCTGGCTTCGATCGTCAGTGCCTATAAAATCGATGAAGTAATTTTTTCTCAATCAGATATTCCTACAAGTACAATGATAAAACTAATGTCTCAAAATCACAATGAGATTGACTTTAGGATGGTAATGGATGACGCAGCCTCAATTTTATCCAGCAAGTCAAAAAACAAACCAGGAGAATTATATGCAATAGATATTAATTATAATCTAAGCATTAAATCTAATCGAACCAATAAGAGACTATTTGATATTTCAATGGCTTTATTCCTTATGCTTCTTTCTCCCCTACTCTATATAATTTTCGGATTTCGTTTAGGTTTTATAAAGAATGCTTTCAAAGTATTGAATGGATCCAAAACATGGATTTCATATATCCCACATCTAAATAATGCGCAATTACCTTCATTAGCACCAGGTGTTCTCAATTGTTCCTATGGCACCGATCCATGGATTAGTAACCTGACCTATGCACGTAATTATACAGTTTGGGAAGATATCACTTACTTAGTAAAAAACTTTAAGGATTTAGGTAGTTCAGGCACTTAGAAGATTGTGTGTTTGATCTCAGAATAGTTTTTTAATATTTGTTTCCACTATGATAGCATCAATGCCCATTCCTCCCCTTTTACTTTCATTGAAATAAACTTGAGAATATAAATTGATTTTTAAATATCATTAACATATTATAAATATATTACATCTATATATTTTTATAGATTTGTTTGTTATAATCCAACAAATCAGTTTTCAGAAGCTATTTTCTGTTAACATTTCCCCACTAAAGACAAGATTAAGCATTGTTTGAATGGATTTTATAATTTTTAAATTTAAACAATGGATTTTAAACATTTACTCTTTTCATTATGCTTCATCTTTCTGTTTTGTTTGACCAGTCTTAGTGCACAAGATCCTTTTAAGACTGAATGGGTGCCGGATGATGACAGTATTACCATTCCGGTTTATTCTCATTTAGGATATAGTTATAATTATGATATAACATGGACCAATTTAACAGATGGCAGCGGTGGCGGATCAGCAAATGGTTTGACAGATTCATATACAATTAAAAGCTTAACTCCAGGTGATACGTATGAAATTGCGATTTCTGGAACCTTCCCTGCTATCAGTTTAGGTTTTGGTGGAAATATGGGTGCAGAGCTAAGGAAAGTTACACAATGGGGCGATATACATTGGCTGACTTTTGAACAATCCTTTGGCAATTGCCCGAATCTGACGATCACAGCAACAGATGCTCCTGATCTGACTGAAGTAACTAACATGACTTTTGCATTTTGGAATTGTTCTTCATTAACAACTGTCCCCAGTATGAATAGTTGGGATATGAGTAATGTCAAAACGACTTATGGCATGTTTTCCGGTGCAAGCAAATTTAATGCAAATATTGGCAGTTGGGTCTTGAGCAATGACACTACACTATCACTTATGTTTGAGTACGCATCAAATTTCAATCAGGATATCGGAAGTTGGGATGTGAGTAATGTAAGACAAATGAATAGAACATTTGGGTATGCTTCAGTTTTTAATCAATATATCGGTGGCTGGAATACTAGTAAAGTATGGAGGACCACAGAAATGTTTTTGTCCGCTTCAGCATTTAATCAGGATATAGGTAACTGGGATATGAGCAAAGTAGAGAGTTGTGACGCTATGTTTCGGGAAGCCTTATCTTTTAATCAGGACATTAGTTCCTGGAATGTGAGTAATGTAGTCAAGATGGGTGGTATGTTTGAAAATGCTATAGATTTTAATCAGAATATTGGTAGTTGGGATGTCAGTAAAGTGGACGAAATGAGTGGCTTATTTGCCGGTGCGACCGATTTCAATCAGGATATCAGCGCATGGGATGTAAGTAATGTCGAGGCCATGTTTGGTACTTTTGCATTTACTGAAGCCTTCAATCAGGACCTGAGTAATTGGGATGTAAGCAATGTTCAGAGCATGAATTATATGTTTTATGGCGCAAATGCATTTAATCAAAATATTGGTGCCTGGAATCTCTATAGCCTGACTTCAGCTGATTATATGTTTGATGCCGATCCCGGCAAAGGAATTAGTTGCAGTAATTTCGGTAAAACAATTACTGGTTGGGATGCAAATACGAATACACCTTCAGGAATTACTATCGGGGTTCTAAATCGTCAATATCCTTCGGACGCACAGGATGATTATGATGACCTTAAGGATAATAAAGGATGGACTTTTGTTGGTAGTACAAGTGTATGTGCACCACTCCCAATCACATTGATGAATTTTTCTGCGACAGCCTTGAATGCAAATACTGCTGTATTGTTAAAATGGGAAACAGCTCAGGAAGAAAACAGTGATTATTTTAGTATATTAAAAAGCTCAGATGGTATCACCTGGAACAAAATTGGGCAAGAGGCAGCCAAAGGATATACAACTGCAATCAGTAAATACAAATTTACGGACCCCAATCCTGAAGCAAATAACTATTATCGACTTAAAGAAGTAGATCTGGATGGTAAAATAACTTATAGTAAGATCAGACAAGTGACTGTTCGTATGAATCATGCACCTGAAAATTCAATTACTCCAAATCCGAATGATGGCTCTTTTACGATAAATGGAATTCCGGGTGAATCCTATGCTATTTATGATTGCTATGGAAAATTAATTTTGAAGGACAATCTTACTTCAGATCAAGCAGAAATAAACCTGTTGAATAAGACAAAAGGCATGTACGTTGTTCATTTCACGGATAGAATTGAGAAGTTTTTTGTTCAATAAAATCAGATATCTTGATGCGCTGCCAGAGTAGTTGTATTCTGGCAGCATATCCAGGTTATTATTTTGATTTGGAAATTCTTTTGTAACTATTCAGCTCAATTCAGATATAATGCCTGTAAATAATTTAGAATATATTGTTTACTTGCCCTGAAAGGGCAAAATATAAATAGCCCCCAATGCAATTGGGGGTAAATCATTTACAAATCCACCAACCCTGAAAGGGTTGAATTTATTCTTTATGTAGGTAGGTTTACTGAATTTAAAATTTGTCTCACTTTTTTGCATAACCTTTACTACGATAAAATTGTAACTATTCAGTTAAAAAGATTAAAATTTAAGGGGACATTACCTGTTTCATTAGTCGAAAATGAGGTCGCATGGAATAAAAGCAGTACGCAATTTTTTTATTTAACCAAAATGGTTTAAAAATCATTGATTCGTGTTGCCCCGGGGTGAAATTAATAGATTCAGGCAACCCCGAGAGAGGAGTTGTATAAATTAATTACTGAAATTCAACCCTTTCAGGGTTGGTAGATATTCTTATTCCTTCCCCAATAGCAATTGGGGGTTATTTACATTCAGCCCTATCTGGGCTGCGATACTAAGATTAATCAGTTAAAAATTGTATTCACTGATTTTAATTTGTTTGAGGTGAATAGTTATATTCTTTTTGCCTATTTCCTGATATTCGAATTTTGATATCATTCCTGATATTTTAATTTTGTTCAGTAAATTCAACTGATAGATGGATAATTTATTGATTAAGGCTGGTGAGTATGACGAACAGGATGAACTAAAATCATTCAGAAATCAGTTCTTTATACCTAAGGATAAGGAAGGAAATGATTTGATTTATTTGTGCGGTAATAGCCTTGGATTACAACCAAATACAGTCAAACCAGCCGTTGAAAATGTCTTGGATTCATGGGCTAAAAATGGTGTCGAGGGACATACAGATGGCGAATTTCCCTGGTTGCCATATCATGAGTTTCTGACTGAGAATATGGCAAATGTCGTCGGTGCTAGGCCCTCTGAGACCATAGTCATGAATTCACTGACTGTGAATCTCCATCTGATGATGGTTTCCTTCTATACACCTGTACCTGGGAAACATAAAATATTGGTCGAATCCGGCTTGTTCCCATCTGATCAGTATGCTGTAGCATCACAGATTCGTTTTCATGGTTACGATCCGGAAGACAGTATCGTGTATTTAAAAGGGGCGAATGATTTTGTATCGGATGCTGATATCGAAGCATGTTTTGCTGAAAATGGAGATAATATTGCTTTGGTCATGATTGGTGGTGTAAATTATTATTCAGGTCAATATTATAATTTGCCATTGATCACAAGATTGGCTAAACAGTATGGATGTAAAATCGGATTTGATTTAGCGCATGGTGCAGGCAATATAGTCCCTGATCTTCATGAGTTAGGCGCAGATTTTGCTGTCTGGTGTACCTATAAATATTTAAATTCCGGGCCAGGAGCACTTGCAGGTGCCTTTATACACTCAAATCATGAAGATTGGGACAGTAAACCAAGATTTGAAGGTTGGTGGGGCAATAACAAAGAAAAGAGATTTAAAATGGAAGATCAATTCTTACCACTGAGAGGCGCTGAAGGTTGGCAATTGAGCAATCCCCCAATTATGGCGATGGCACCTATCCGTGCATCGCTGGAGATATTCAAGGATGCAGGTATGAATAGATTAAGGGCAAAAGGTAAAAAACTCTCATCCTTCCTGATTGAATGTTTACAAGAGCTTGATGCAGCTAATCTTGAGATAATTACACCACTGGATCCGGATAAAAGGGGTTGTCAGGTATCAATTCGGCTCCTAAATCCGGACAAGCAATTATTCAATGCGCTGCTGGCAGCCGGAGTGATTGCTGATTGGCGGGAACCGGATGTGATCCGTGTTGCTCCTGTCCCGTTGTATAATACTTTCCAGGATATTTTTAGATTCTATGAACTACTCAAAAAGAATATTTAATGACCGCAGAAAATAAAAAAGTTTTAATCGTAGGTGCCGGGCTTTGTGGATCATTGTTAGGATGTTATTTAGTCAAACGGGGCTATGAAGTAGAGATGTATGAAAAAAGAAATGATCTTCGGCTTACCACAGAAGAAAGAGGCAGATCTATCAATTTGGCACTCTCATCCAGAGGGATTCGCGCTTTGGAAGGTGCGGGTATAGGACAAATTTTAAAAAATATCTGCATTCCGATGTACAGCAGAGCTATTCATGTTCCGGGTAGTGACATCGGGCTTTTTCCTTATTCAGGAAGACAGGGAGAGTATATAAATTCAATTTCACGATCCCAGTTAAATGAAGTCTTACTTGATTCATTTGATCAATCCGGTGGACGACATGTGCATTTTCGAGCAGCTTGTACAAATATAAATTTTGAGTCCCATCTTGCTTATTTTGACGAACTAGATAAAGGTACAATCACTCAAGTAAAGTATGATTATTTGTTTGGTACCGATGGTGCTGCATCAGCAGTACGGCATGCCTTATACAAGCGACCTATTATGTCTTATTCATATCAACAAGATTTTTTAAACTATGGGTATAAGGAGCTGATCTTACCTGCCGGGAGTGGAAACTCATTTCAGATAGAGAAGAATGCACTGCATATTTGGCCCAGAGGCCATTTTATGATGATCGCTTTACCTAATTTGGACGGTAGTTTCACAGTTACCTTATTTTTGCCATTGCATGGGAGCGATAGTTTTGATGAAATTGATTCAAATATAGGTATAGAGGCATATTTTGAAAAATATTTCAAAGATATCCAACCCCTATTTGATGATTTGGAAGAGCAATATGCTGTGAATCCCATAGGTATGCTGGGGACGATCAAATGCCAGCCATGGACTGATGGCAAAAATGCAATTATCCTGGGTGATGCGGCTCATGCCATAGTCCCGTTTTACGGCCAGGGAATGAATGCTGCTTTTGAGGATGTGCGTGTTTTAGGTGATCTCCTGGATGATTGCGGGCAGATGGATGATGCTTTTTTTAATAGGTTGCAATCTGAAAGAAGAATTAATACTGATGCAATTGCTGATCTGGCTATAGATAATTTTTATGAAATGCTCGACCGGACCGGCGATTTGATTTTTCAGGCAAAACGCAGACTGGAAACCAGACTTGAAAAGAATTTTCCGGATTATTATTCTAAATACAGTTTGGTCACTTTTAGAAATGATGTGCCTTATCATGAGGCTATGGTAACTGGTAGGAAACAGGATGAATGGCTAATGGATTATTGTGCAATGCATCCTGAACCAGGAGATTCAGAACTTAAAGATATTTATAACTTATTGAAAGCTGAGATCATCTGATTCATCCTCCACATTTACCTCAGTTGCAAAGGGAGTCAGATAAAACGAATTTGTATTTTCAGTGGCAATGATATGCACTTCATGCGCATTGATCATTTCCAGAATTGAAATAAATGTTATGATCGCATGAATCCTGTTTTCACAATTACTAAAGACTTTCTCAAAATTAAGCCTGTTCTGGTTCAGAAACAGTGATTTAATTTCTGCTTTAGCTGTTTCTATTGTATATGGATACCCGATAACCTGATGGATGGTTTTTTGTTTGTTCTCACTTAATTTCTCCATGAGTCTGTTGAAAGTCCTCATCAGATGATGAAGTGAAGCAGATTCTAATTCACTGATAGATGGAATATTTTCCTGCATTTGATCGATGTGGATTTCGAGATCACCACGCTCATGATAAAGCATCTGATGACTTTCCATTGATGAAAGTTCTTCTGAAATCTCTTTAAAACTTTTATACAATAAAAGTTTTTTAATCAATTCTTCTTTTGGATCTTCTTCTGTATTATCTGTCAGGCTCTTTTTAACCGGCAGTAAGCTTCGGGCTTTAATTTTCATTAATGTAGCTGCTACTAAAATAAACTCACTCCCCAGTTCAATATTGATTGATTCCATACTTCGGATATAATCCAGGAAATCATTCGTAATTCTGGCAATAGGAATATTCAGAATATCCAGTTCATCTCTTTCAATAAAAAAGAGAAGTAAGTCAAATGGACCTTCAAAAACTGGTAAATTGATATAATAGGTAGATGGTGTGTCCAAATCAGAGTTTTATTACCTTGATGACAATTTCGGAATTTGTTTTCTCATTCATTCCTTTGAAAAAGTAAACACCCGACGATAAATTCCTGACATGAAAATATCCATCTGCGTCCTGTTTGATCCTCCCTATATTATTTTGATTCAGATCAAAAATGATTAATTCATGATTTTTGATAGTACAATCAACCTTAAATTTATCTGAAACCGGATTGGGATAAATCATGGTATCTTTTTCGGGATCCAATACTTTATTTTTACTTGTGTTCTGTCCAAATAACCATTCATAGACTTCGGGATAATGTGCTGCCCAGAAAGATTCATTATGTCCTCCCGGATATGACTTCAGGTTGATATTATTCGCAGACACATTTTTTGTTAATAAAAGATCTTTCATTCGCTGCATATCCGGAATCATGGTTTGCGATTCCTGTTCACCTGCGATAAAAAAGAAACGGGTTGGATACTCATTCTTGAATTGACTGGCAAATGTGTACACCGAATCACTAAACCAGAAAGAGGGTGAAAGGACGCCAGCTTTGCTGAATACATCATTGTATTGAAGTGCAGTATAAAATGCAATTAATGCTCCCATTGAACTGCCTCCGATTCCGGTATTGTTCCGATCTTTTAGTGTCCTGTAGTGACTGTCCACATAAGGTTTCAACGTATTTACAATAAATGAAGCATATTTCTCACCATCACCGCCCCCATAATTTGAATTTACCCAGGGGGAATACTCATTGATTCTCTCCCCTTCTCCATTATCAATGCCAATTACAATGCTATTTTTACCGGTAATTAATGCCAGACTATCCATTGATTCATCTACGCGCCATTCACCGGCAAAACTGTAATAACGATCAAACAGATTCTGCCCATCCTGCAAATAAAATACCGGATAAGATAGTGATGAAGTATCATAGCCAACAGGTAAATACACCCACACTCTTCTCTCTCTACCCAATTGAGGTATATCGAATGCTTCATCCAGTATATGAACCTGTGGACTTGCAGTGTGCACAGCACTATTGTCTTCCCATCCCAATACAGTTAAATCTATTGTTACCTGATTTCCAGTGTAAGTATATGTTCGATTGGGTATGAATCCTCCATTCTGTGTACCTTCAACATTCCCCCATGAACCCCGTGTAAACTTAAACTCCAAATTGCCCGGAGCCGGATTGAAAGTTATTGTGAACTTATAATCTGTGGTTTGTGTCAACCTAAAATCATTATTATTCGGATTCCAGTTATTGAAATTCCCGGCTATGTAAATTGAGTCTGTTGTTGGGGTGTTTGCAGGGGTAGTCAGATTGATAGTTATTTGGGATAATGCAGCATTTATGCTACAGATCCAAAATATTAAAATACTTACATACTTCATGAGATTACAAATTATCCTGTAGCGTCAAATTTACGATTTATATTAAATTGGCATTGTTTTTAAGGGAAAGTAGATGAGTAAAACATTGTATTTATTGCCTGTGCCCATAAGTGAAGCTGGTGTGGATTCGATTCCTCCAGCAACATTAAATATCACACGCCAATTAGATACATTCATCGTTGAAAGAGCAAAAACTGCACGTGCCTATCTTAAACTGATTCAACACCCAAAGCCCCAAAGTGAGATTAACGTAATTGAATTGCCCAAACATGAATCTATAAACTCACAGTGGATTGATTCTAATTTTATACAAATTGAAAAATTAGGTTTGATGTCAGAAAGTGGCACACCTTGTATAGCTGACCCTGGAAACCTATTAGTTCACTTTTTAAGGCTCAAAGGATGGATAATCCGCCCGATGGTTGGTCCTAACTCGATTTTATTGTCTTTGATGACTTCCGGGCTAAATGGTCAGCAATTCACTTTTCATGGTTATTTACCGGTACATTCAGATCAACTGAATAATACCCTTTTTCAATTTCAGAAGAATATTCAAAATACCGGAGCGAGTCAGATATTTATAGAAACACCTTATCGTAATCAAAGTATTTTTAAATCAATTTGTCAAAAAGTTAATCCAGATATCTGGTTATGTATAGCACGTGACCTGACAGGGAATGCTGAGCAAATTGATTGCCAACCCATCAGGAATTGGAAAAATCAATCAGATAAGGTGCAACTTGAAAAAATACCGACAATATTTATTTTAGGTACTCCCTACTTTAAATAGCGTGTATGCCTGTCACTGTGGTATATTTGAAAGATAATTTCTTGTCCGGATAAATATATTTAAATGCGGATTGACACATCAGTGTAGCTTCATGAAATCCACATAGGATTAGTTTTAGTTTGCCCGGATAGGTATTTATATCACCAATAGCATAAACTCCCGGGAGATTGGTACCATAATCTAAAGTATTCACTTTGATATCGTTCCCCTCCAGTTCGATGCCCCATTCTGCGATAGGTCCTAATTTCGGTGATAATCCAAATAATGGTATAAAATGATCTGCTTTTTTGTGTATTTCGCCAGAATGATCATGCAGTATCGTCACAGATTCTAACTTGCCATTTCCATTAAGGAATTTAACTTCGGCTTCGGTTACCAATTGTACTTTGGACTTCTTCACCAGATTCATTACTTTGTCCACAGAATCCGGAGCTCCACGAAACTGTGTCCTCCGATGAACCAGTGTTAGTTCACTGGTGAGCTCAGCCAGAATAACTGTCCAATCCAGCGCACTGTCGCCACCACCGGAGATAACTACTTTTTTGCCTTTGTACATTTCTGGTTCTCTGATAATATATTCTACGCCATTATCTTCAAACTTCTCAAGATTAGAGATATCCGGTTTCCTTGGTTCAAATGAACCTAAACCAGCCGCAATAACCACTACATGAGCGACAATTTCACTACCTCTGGATGTGGTTAGTTTCCAACGATTATCTGCTTGTTTCTCAAGGCTTTCTGTTCGTTCACCTAATGTGAAAGTTGGGTGGAATGGCGCAATCTGCTTCATGAGATTATCTGTCAATTCAGCAGCTAAGACACTGGGAAAGCCGGGAATATCATAAATTGGTTTCTTAGGATAAATCTCATTTAATTGACCACCTGGTTGGGGCAACGAATCGATAAGATGGCATTTCATCTTTAATAAACCTGCTTCGAAAACAGCGAAGAGACCCGTTGGTCCAGCGCCGATAATCGCTATATCTGTTTCAATCATTTTACTTGTTTAAGAAAATAGGTTTTCTTTTTTGAATAAAAGCTTCTGTCCCTTCCACGAAATCAGCGGTGGTACCACATTCGCCAAACCTTGCAGCTTCTGATTCATATCCATTGATATCAGGCTGATAATAGTCTTCAATACATTGAAGGGTTTTAGCAATAGCTATAGGTGCTTTTGTAGCAAGGATTGCAATCATATCTTTGGCAGCTTGCAATGATTCACCGATAGGAACCACTTTATTGACTAATCCAATCCGCTCAGCTTCAATTGCATCAATAATTCTGGCAGAAAGCAATAATTCAGTTGCTCTCCCCCGCCCGACTAACTCAGGCAATCGTTGTGTGCCCCCGTACCCCGGAGTGAGTCCAAGATTCACTTCCGGTTGGCCAAATTTTGCATTCTCAGCGGCAATACGTAAGTGACAGGCCATTGCCAGTTCACAGCCTCCGCCTAAGGCAAAACCGTTGACAGCAGCAATAACCGGGATCCCACAATTCGCAATAAGTGAAAAAATTATTTGCCCTCTGCGTGAAAGAAGTCTAAGTTCTTCCTGACCAAATTCAGAGAACTCCTTGATATCAGCACCGGCAATAAAAGCTTTTTCACCTGAACCAGTGATAATTATGCCGCGAATATCTTCATAGCCTTTTATATCATGCAGAAAGAATTGTTCCAGGTCATCAAATACAGATTTATTGAGCGCATTCAATGCTTCAGGTCTATTAATAGTTATGATGATTGACTTTTCGTCAGTTTGTATTAGGATACTTTTATAACTCATGATTACAGAACATAAATTCAACGAAGCTGCAAAATTAATTAAAGCTTCTACTTTATCTAAATGCAAAGTTATATATCTTCACCACTTACAAGAGATACACAAAATTATATTTGGCTTTTTTACATGAATTTTACGTAGCGCATAATGGATTCCAAAATAAAATTTGCTGTTTTAGGACTGGGAAATATTGGGAAAAGACACCTTGAGACAATCAGGCAACATCCTTCCTGTCAGTTAGTTGCAGTGTGTGACACAGTAAAGCCACAGAATTTGAATTTGGATGTCCCATTTTATGACAAACTGGATGTGATGTTATCAGAAGTCAGTGAATGTGCTGTAGTAAACATTTGTACACCAAATGGATTTCATGCAGCGCACGCCAATAAATGTATTGAAGCAGGTAAGCATGTGGTGATTGAAAAACCTATGGCACTCCACAAATCAGATGCTGAGAAAGTAATCTTTAATGCACTTAAGTACAATGTGAAAGTCTTTTGTGTGATGCAAAACCGGTTGACCCCAGTAGCCAGATATCTTAAGCATCTGATCGAGACTGATCAACTGGGTGAGATTATAGAGCTTAGTATCGTATTGAACTGGAATAGAGGGCCATCATACTTTAATACTGATGGGCATGCACACGTATGGCGTGGCAAAAAGCTTTTGGATGGAGGTCCGTTATTTACCCAATTCTCACACTTCATTGACCTGATTTACTGGACAGTCGGAGATATCAATGTCTTTTCAGTACAAAAGAAGAATTTGATGCATCCTTTTGTTCCTGAGATTGAAGACTGTGGAGTTGTTTCATTTGGTTTTGGAACGAATGGAATTGGTTCACTTTATTATTCGATTAATGCTCCAAAAGGTAATATCATGAGTCAGGTAACAATCACAGGTAAACAGGGAGCGATACGTATTGAAGGGCAATATCTGGAAGAAATTAAGTATTTGAGCACTCGCGATAATTTCACTTTACCAAATTTTGGATCAGACTTAATAGATGGACATTATAAAGTGATGGACAATGTAGTTCACTCTATACTGAATCAAAAAGCAATTGAGACAAATGCGCTTGAAGGAATGAAAGTCGTAGAGATAATAGAGAAGATTTATAATTTCGGAACCGGTATTTAATTTCTCCTAAGGTTTACTTATTCCGTTAAATTTAATTTATTTTGTGGTGTCATAAATTGAATGTTAGTTATCCAAAGTCTGAATTTTGTCATAGCATGGCCATTTAAGGAATTAATACAACAACATGAGTTGTTGAATAATCTCTTTTCTATTTTCCCCTATTTTCATTTGTTATATTTTATAAATGCTATACGAACTTTTAGAATCTCTGGGAAATTAAACTCGCCCGCACTGATGTTGTCTTCAGATCCTGTTTATACCCGATACAAAGTACTTCAGGCTTCAGAGAAACTGAATAATCTACCTGTGGATGAACCAATAATAAGTGATGAACCACTTGAGAGTGGTGATACTTCGGTTGTAAACATCAGTTCGAGTCCGGAGATTACGGAATCAGACAGCCATGAGTCATTGACTTTTGATCAAGATTCGACAGATTATTTAGCTTCCACTGAAAGTTCTGTTGATGCAGAGCCTGCAGCGCACAGCTCAGATGCTGGTACTGAGCAAGACATTGATGGTTCTGAGGTTACTACTGGAGGGCATAACGAAGCGCCTGAAATAAATACTCTAATGTTACCTGATCGATCCAGGATTCCAATAGTCAGTATTTACAAACCTAAATTCGAGTCTGACAGTTATTTAATTTCAAAGGCTAAAAATGAATATGTGGAACCTGAAGTGAAGAGATCAGAATTTACGAAATGGTTGAGACAGGTAACTAAGACTGATGATCAAATTTTGAATCATGACATTTCATCCATGGACTATGAGAAGAAACAGAAGAAGAAGAAAAAGAAAAAGAAAAAAAAGAAACATGATTTTAATCAGACAATTATAGATAGCCTCATCGACCATGATTACCTCGTCTCCGAACAATATGCTGATTTACTGTATCAGCAGGGTTATCTGGATAAGGCTATTGCAATTTATGAAAGATTATTAAAGGAGAAACCTGAAAATTATGCTATCTTTGCAGCCAAAATTGAACTAATCAAAAAAGATAAGATATAAGATGTTAACTTTCATAACAATTCTAATCGCAATTATAGGTGTTTTCCTAATGGTAGTAGTATTAATCCAGAACCCAAAAGGTGGTGGTGTAGATGCGAATTTTGGCGGTCAGGCTGCCACTCAGTTATTTGGAGCTTCCAATTCTATTGACTTTATAGAAAAACTTACCTGGGGTCTTGCAGCGGCACTATTCATCCTTTGTGTAATTGCAGCTATCATAGTAAATAACTATGCAGGTGCTGCCGGAGGGCCTGAATTACTCTCCCGATAATCATTAATTTGTTAAATATATTTTGCCGGTATATGCACTATATCGGCATTCTTTGTTTTTATTAGGTAAATTTCTGAAATTGCCGGATTGGAATTTTATTATACTCAATTAGTAGCTAAAAGAAATTCCAATCTTATAGACCAATGATTCCTTATTAAACTTCTGGGCACCGTCAAGCATGGGATAATATGCACCTAAATTCAGACCAATTCCGACAATATCTTTAATGCTTAATCTCAATAAGTTCATAAAGCCTATTCCAGCTTCATGATACCCGGCACGATAGTCATCCAGCGTGATTAGCTCATGATCATCGTTGTGATCTAACCAGCCCCACCCACTATTCCAGGTAAGATAAAGTGATGGTCTGGAAAATTTCAAAGTATAGAATCTATTGAAAATATGATTAAAGTAGAAATGAAGAAACTTTGAACTCCAATATTTATTTGGTGGCATAGTTTGAAAAGCATTGGGCACTAATAGCGTCAGTCTTTCAGTCCGTGAACCCGGGCTATTGAATAAACGAAAAAACGGAGGATGCCCCCACATTTTTCCTGCCTCCAATGTTAATAAGGTTTGCCCCAGAAATTTTTGATTTAAATATTGGTTGAGATGTATCGTCAGTGATTTATAATTAAACATCCCCATGAATAATTTATCAGTCCCCAGATTGAAATCGATTTGTAATACCGGGAAATCGATATCTCTTACGAGATAATAAGTATTGAAAAAATTATATTGCTTTGATTTAGTGTAAGTAAATCTGATATTGATTTCGTCGTTGTTGTATGACTTTAATTCCTGATGTAATGGCTTAAAAATATAGGAATAGAGCGGTTGGACGCTCGAGGAACTGAATGTGAATGATAGATTAAACGGATTCTTTGTGAGATTTACTAATCCTTTCCAAGTCTTTTCTCTGGCGTAATACTTGCTAAAATATTTGTTATAGAATGTGTTTCTGAAATCAAACAGGTTATTCGTGCTTAAATCATCGCTATAACTGGCACGAAAGAAGTCTGATTGCAGTTTGTTGAAGTAAAGCGTTACTTCTATCCCGTACTTCCAGGTTTTATCTCTGGAACCATAATTGGAATATGCACCAATATCCCAAAACCGTGATAAATTTCGATTAGTGACAAAACCTAATCCATAGCGTACACCTTCATGATTATTCAATCGCAAAATTTTATCAACATTCAGGTTTATTATGCTTATTGGAATCTGAAGTTTTAAGAAATACTCTACACTATTCAGTAAGTAAGATATCATGGGTGATCCCAGCAATTGATCAGCATTGGCATAAGCGTTTTTTTCTACTTTACTCAATGGTTCACTTCGAAAACTATCGAGTCGGGTACGATCATAAATTAACTTGTTAGAGTTAACTTCAATGGTATTTGCTTTAAATGGATTGACATAGATTGAATCATAATGTACATCTGAAAAAGTAGCAGTGATATTTAAAAGTACATCTGCATTATTTTTAATTGGTATTGGAAATGGAAATTTTACTTCAGATATCATTTTCTCAGGAAACCATCTCCCTGTCTGATAGGAATTCTCCAGATGCAAGATCACTGGATACAAATCTTCTGAATATGTCTCGAGTCTCACTTTTTGAATACCCCATTTTTTGGATGAGATTATAAGAAATCCTTTAAACGCGTTGCTTGCTTTAGATTTTGGCCAAAAATTGATCACATAAAGCGTGTCTTTACCTTCTGTGTATTTTCGGGAAAGGTTGAATCTGTATTTCAACCAGCTTAGGTTACTAACCGGATTGATATATTCTCTTCCATAGAGCCTTATCATAGATTCATACGGATCCATGCTTTGCAGATCACTTGTAGTAAATGCAAAATTTGGTTCTTTTAATCCTGAAACAGAGGACAGCAGGACATTTTCATACGATTTGTTATAGCGTTGATAGTGTTTCTGCACTACAGATTCACTAATCATCAATACTCTGGGAAATGCCACAGTGTCTTTTCCAAACACCACATTCACTGTATCTTTCGTACCACTGAGAGAAGCTTTGGTTTTGAGGTAAGTCAGGCATTGATAGTAAGGAATATCATCCAGACTATTATCTTTCCTGTATTGCAGGACTTTACGTAGAATTTCAATCGCCGGATTATCAGTTGCTTTTATAATTACCTCATCCAATTCTTTACTGACTCGGGATAAGTAAATTAATTTCAAATCACTATTATATATCGTGTCCAATGTCCTGTAACCAATAGAAGTAATCCTGATGTGGTGACCATTCATGCTTGGATGAAAATTTATATATCCATCAATATTGGCAGAAGTCCCCAAGCTGGGTGAGTCTTTGTCATAGACAGAAGCAAAAGAAATGGGTTCATGTGTGAGTGAATCCAAAACAAAAGTCTGACCTGCGCTATTTATTGTAAATAGCATGAATACTGAGATCAAACTAACAGATAACAAAAATTTAAATTCCAATTCCTTACCTTCGAATCATAAAGGTATTATTGTTCGAATAATTTAAATGTTTATATTAATAAATTAATTATGCGTCATTCATTATTCCTTCGAATTTTCTCTATTCTTTTGATTGGTAGCCTGACTGCTAATCTCTGGGCTCAACGATCCAA
>CAZGKN010000047.1:0-20148 GCA_964525915.1 uncultured Saprospiraceae bacterium
GTTTGAAGGGATGAATCGTCAAATCTTTAACACGCCAATTGACTTATTCATTGAACAGTTTTTGTTTACCGAGTTTCCAGATTTAAGAGCCTATCAGTTTATATCACTTTACACCATGTCACAAGAAGGCTTAAAAGCAGTAACTGACAAAAAAATTGTTGAAATATCACCTAAAGACATCATTTCAAAAAGCAAGGTTTATAATCTCGTGAATGCAATTCAGTTTAAAGAATTTTTCGGACTTGATTTTATAAAGGACTTCAATGCAACACCAAGCGAATTAAAACATGCCAATGACTTTTATGAAGAATACCTTCAATACAGTGATGATAAAGAACCTGCTGAAGAATATGAATTGGTATTGCATTGGGCCGAAGATTTAAAACTTGACAAGAACTTTGAACTTGTAAATGAAATAGAATTCAGAACGAAAAGAACAAATATAGACGAGCTTATTTCATCCATTGAAAAAGATCCTTATGACTTAGAATCCAAAGACCCTTACAAGAAAAGGGATATGAAAAAATTTCAGAAGTCGCAAGAAACCATAGGGACAAACATGGCAGTGGTCATGTTTATGGTTGATGCTCTTCAATTTTTCGATGGAATGCCTAAAGAAGATATAAAGAAAATAGCTTTTGAAATAGCATTGCAAGGTACTCATGGCTATAGACCTGACAATGACGATTACCGAATCAGTTCAATCAAAAGCAAAACATTTTCAGGGTACCACATCCTGGCTTACTACTATGTTAGTTGGGCTTTAGCAATTCCCGAAATGCTTTCTCAATTGCAATTACCTTATGATGATGAATACAACCTGGCTTTAACCATGTATAAACCTAACAAGTAATGAAGGAAATCGATGAGATAATTCAAGCACTTTTAAAGTTCAGGGATGAAAGAGATTGGGAGCAATTCCACAATCCAAAAGATTTAGCACTTGCTATTACCATAGAAGCAGGTGAATTACTTGAATTATTCTTATGGAAGAGTGCAGATGAAGCTAATAACGAAAGGGTTAAAGAGGAATTAGCAGATATTTTCTCATTTGCTTTCCTTCTTGCAGATAAATATCACTTTAATGTAAGAGAAATAATAATTGAAAAGATCCGAAAGAATAAAGAGAAGTATCCAGTTGATAAAGCTAAAGGAACAGCCAGAAAATATAATGAATTATGAAGTTATCTTTTGAGTTATCAATTGATATTTCAGAACAATATCCATTTAATAAAGATTCCCTCAACAGAATTGAGCAGAATCCATGGGTAAAGAATCAATGGCCATTAGTTTATTTCATTCAAAATGATTTTATTAAAGTTGCTTATGTTGGCGAATCAACTAATGCATTGAGTAGAATAAAAAATCACTTAGCAAATCCAGAACGTTGTAAACTTGATACAATTTCACTTATTGGCTCAGACAAATTCAATAAATCTGCTACATTAGATATTGAATCTAATTTAATACAATACATAACAGCAGAAGGCACATATAAACTTCAAAATGGAAATTATGGCTTGATAAATCATAATTATTATCAACAAGATCTTTACAAAAATCTGTTCAAGGAAGTTTGGAATAAGTTAATGGAGAAAAAGATTGTAACAAAGTCTTTAACAGAAATTGAAAATTCCGAACTATTTAAATACTCACCTTATAAAGCACTCAATGAAGATCAATATAATTCAGTCTTAGAAATCTTAGATGGTCTTACAACTAAAAATTCGAACAGAATATTTGTAAGTGGAAGTGCAGGTACTGGAAAAACAATTCTTGCTACCTACTTAATTAAGCTTTTGGCATCAGACATTGATGAATTACAATCAGATGATTATAATGAGGATGAGCTAAAGGAAATTAAATTCGTAAGAGATTTTAAATCAAAGTATCCAAATGCAAAAATTGGTTTAGTTGTGGCGATGACATCTTTAAGAGAATCTCTTAGAAAAGTTTTTAAAGAAATTCCTGGCTTAAAACTATCTATGGTAATGAGTCCATCTGATACGTTTAAATTAAATGAGAAATATGACTTGTTAATTATTGATGAAGCCCATAGATTAAGAAAATATAGAAATATTAGCTGGATGGGGGTTTTTAGAAAAAATAATCAAAGATTAGGTCTTGACGATAGTGGAACTGAATTAGACTGGATAATTGCAAACAGTAAAAATCAGATATTCTTTTATGATTCAGCACAGTCAGTAAAACCTTCAGATGTTGATTCAGAAAGATTTGACTCACTCTTGAAAGATAACAATTCACTTCTCCTTGAATTAAAGTCCCAAATGCGTGTCAAGGGAGGCAATAATTATATCCAATTTGTTGATGATTTGCTCAATGTCAAACGAAAGGAGGAAATATATCAAGAAGAAAATTACGAATTATATATTTTTGACAATTTCAAGGATCTTCATTATGAATTAACCAAAAAAGAAAAAGAATTTGGTCTCTGTAGAATGATTGCAGGTTATTCATGGCCATGGGTATCAAATCCAAACCTAAACCCACCTCTTGACACAACTGATATTGAGCTAGATGGTTTAAATTTCAAATGGAATTCCACAGATAAGGAGTGGATTCATTCTAAACAAGCATTTAATGAGATAGGTTGCATCCATACTACACAAGGATATGATTTAAATTATGCTGCTGTGATATTTGGCAAAGAGATAGATTTTGACAAGGAAACAAATAGTATAAGAATTATTCAAGAAAACTATTTTGACCAAAATGGCAAAAGAGGAATTTCTGATATAGAAACACTGAAGTCATACATTATAAATATTTACAAAACTATTATGTACCGTGGCATAAAAGGAACATTCATATATGCATGTAATAAAGGACTTAGAGATTATTTAAAAGAGCATGTCGAAACTTTTAAACCAGAAGAAAATATTAACAATGTTGAAATACCATTTAGAGTCTTACATCATGAAGAAGTAAGGCCATATGTTAACTCGATTCCATTAGTTGATATTTCCGCAGCTGCCGGTAATTTTAGTGATTTGCAAGCACATTCTGAATTAACATGGATTGAGCCTCCATTTAATATTTCAGCCAGGAAAGGATATTTTATCTGTAAAGTAATCGGTGAGTCAATGAATAAGAAAATACCAAATGGATCTTATTGTTTATTTAAGCAAGATGAAGGTGGTTCAAGAAATGGAAAAATTGTTTTAGTTGAATCAACTTCCATAAACGATTCAGAATTTGGTTCAGGCTATACAGTTAAAGAATATCATAGTGAAAAAAAGGTAACAGATGAAGGATGGAGACATGAGTTAATAATACTTAAACCTTTTTCAACGATAGATGAATATAAAAATCTAGTTTTGTCGGAAGAGGACTTGCAAAACTTTAAAATCGTAGGAATCTTTGACCGAGTAGTACAATAACCTACTTTGTTAAGAACTCACGAGTTAAGTAATTTAATATTTACTGCGATGAAAACTAACATTTATATGGTTATGTACCATTTGATGATAAGTAGCTTTAATTATTATTTCCCTTCACCGTAAATCTCAAATGCTTCCTGTTTGTATTGTCCTGAAGTGAGTTTATCCCGGATAGCTGAAAAAGCTGCCAGTGTCTCATCGATATCCTGGGTTTTGTGTGCCGCTGTAGGAATCAGACGAAGTATGATCATCCCTTTAGGTATGACCGGATAAACGACCATCGAGCAGAAGATCCCGTAATTCTCCCGCAGATCCCGTACCAATACCATCGCTTCCTCTATACTACCCTGTAAATACACCGGTGTGACACAGGAGTCAGTAACACCGATCTCGAAGCCCTTGTCTTTCAGGCCCTTCTGCAGGTAATTGACATTCTCCCAGAGTTTGTCTTTCAGTTCGGAGCTCTCACGTACCATAGCCAATCGCTTGAGATTACCCACTACGAGAGGCATAGGCATAGATTTCGCAAAGATCTGTGAACGGATATTAAACCGGATGAAATCGACTACAAATTTATCACTGGCGATAAATGCACCGAGGCTGCCCATGCTTTTAGCAAAGGTGGAAAAGTAAATATCGATCTGATCCTGCACACCCTGCTCTTCACCTGCACCGGCACCGGTCTTACCGAGGGTCCCAAATCCATGTGCATCATCGACCAATAAACGGAATTCAAACTCCTTTTTCAGTTCTACCACTTCTTTCAGACGGCCCTGATCACCGCGCATGCCAAATACACCCTCAGTGATGACCAGAATGCTGCCTTCCGTGCCTTCCAACAACTTTGTCGCTCGCTCAAGATTCTTGCGCAGACTATCAATATTGTTGTGATCAAAAGCAAAGCGCTTACCTAAATGCATCCTGACTCCGTCTATGATACAGGCATGGCTCTCCGAGTCATAAACAGCGATGTCATGACGTGTCAACAGACAATCAATCGCTGACATGATGCCCTGGTATCCATAATTGAGCAGGATAGCAGATTCCTTGTGTACAAATGCGGCTAATTCCTGTTCCAGTTGCTCATGTAAGTTGGTATTACCACTCATCATACGTGCACCCATCGGATAAGCCAGACCCCAGTCTTTAGTAGCTTGTGTGTCTGTCTCTCTCACATCCGGATGGTTTGCCAATCCCAGATAATTATTTATACTCCAGTTGATTACTTCCTTACCCTGGAAGTACATGCGTGGGCCGAGTTCTCCTTCCAGTTTCGGAAACATATAATATCCATCTGCCTCTTCTGAGTATTTACCCAGTGGGCCTTTGTCCGATGAATGTATCTTTTTGAATAAATCCATACTATTTTTTAAGTGTGCAAATATAATACTTATCACCGCAAAGCGAAAAATTCACATTACTGAGTAAAGTCAGTATGTGTTGTCTCACTGCTTATAGGCCCAATCTTAACTATTGGTGATAAATGAAGCATCTGCCTTAACAGAATATTTACCACAGCGTTAAAATTCTCTTAAAGACTGATAATGAAGCATTTGAAATATAATTTTCTACTTCCATTATTAGTTATTGATAAAAAATTTTAAAATGAAAAAGTTAGTATTATTTAATTCCATGAAAACAAGCGCATTGCTCTTACTATTCACCTTCACATCTACCATTGCTTTCTCACAGAATGGTGCACTGGCAGGCAAGCACCGGAGCCCGGATGAAATCGCTAAGATGAAATCCGATCGTATGAAAAGTAATCTGAATCTAACCGATCAGCAATATGACAAAATTTATGCGATGAATCTTGAAGAGGCGAAAAATCGTGCAGCCAACAATGAGGTTAGTAAGGAACAACGGAAAGAACGCTACAAAGCCCATGATGATCAGATGAAATCAATTCTGACGCCTGAGCAATATCAGAAACAAAAGGAACAACAAGCCAATGCGAGAAATAAAATGAAAGATCGTGCAAAGGCACATAAAAACCAAAAGCAACCGGCTACACAGCCATCTGATCCGATGACTCAACCTGAGCCCCCCACAAAATAGGTCTGACTTTTGATTCAGGCTTTTGTAAAGAGGAAAGGAAAAGACCTTTCCTCTTTCTTTTTTAGTATGAGCATAGAAATTGGAATGTATTACAAATTTGAATTGAAATTATCAGAAATAAATAAGCTATTCCATCCAGAATAGCTTACTGTCGCAATATAATTGAAGAAGAGTTTATTTCACATATTCATATGTGTAGGTATTAGTAAAAATTACTGAAAGTGTTTTGGGATCCAACTTTGACTCTGTCACTTCTAATGGGTAATGCCCGGAGTTGCTTTCGATGGTATATTCATACAGTTCATTACGACTGAAGTCCTGGTAAATATTATCCATATAATAATCAAATATATCCGGGTTCAATTCATGCAACGGGTTAATAAAATTATCGATAAACTTTGTTTTTTGAATTATACTCCGATTATTATTTTGGTTATTGGTTGTAAATGAAATATAAGAGCGATTATTCAGATTTTTATAATCATATATCGTTTCCTCGGCATAACTATTGGTGCAGGTTAACCGCAGTCCCACAGGCAAATTCCGCAAGGTGTCATTATACAGATACTGATAGGTACATAAATCACCAGTGGGCTTATATGTTTCAATAATTTTTTCTAAATTATTTTTTGCATTATATGAGTATTGCCAGTTAAAGCTACCATCTGTTTTTTCAACTATTTTTCCGTATTTATAAGCTACTGTTTCTGTACTGCCCGGGACTAGATTACCATTTTCATCATAATAAAATATACTTGAAATCTCCTTTTTATTTGCGCCGGAATATTCGACTTCGATCCACCTGGTACCATTAAGGGATATTGATTTTAAGTATTTATGTTCGAATGCCGGCTCAAACAATGAACTGTCATTATCGGCCTTACTACAACTTACCAATGCAATAATGCAGCAAATAAATAATGTAAAATATTTATATTTTTTCATGATTTTAATTTAACGGCCATTAAAATGATAATTGATGGATAGCATGGCATTGATAGTATTAAATGCCATTTTCTCCTTATAGCTCAATCCCAGGAACTCTGATTGCCTGTATTTTCCAAATTCTCCACCACCTTCAAGCCCTATTGACAGGAAGGGTTGCAGGTAGTAGAGTACCCCGATGGCCAGTTGTGGCGACCATCCGCTCAAATTCAACTGAAGTTCCAAATCGCTGTTGAAATCATAAATCGTAATATTGGTATTCTGAATTGAGATACCCACCTTGGCATAATATTTGAGACTGGATGAGGGTTTGCCGAAGGCATATCCCAGACCAAAAGCAGTAGAGGCAGTATTGGCTTTTTTACTAAAAATATTAAAATCAATTTCTTTATCGGACAGTTTACCCTTTAATGAATTCTGATATCTGAAATAGACAAACAACGATTCACTAAAACCATACATGGCACCAATGCCAAAAGCCGGAATAATAGCGGATTTATCAGTAATCATTGAAGATTTCCAAAGCTGTACCCCGGCATTTGCTTGCATTGAGAATCCTTTTAAGACCGATGCCTGATACACATCCTGCGATAATGATACGCTACAGATCATTAATATGAAAATAAAACTTGTAAATATTCTGATCATTTGCACATTAATTATTTATTAAAACATCATGTTGATAGCCTGAGGTAACCGGATTATAGACTTTATTGGACTGTGATTCATTGAAATTAATTTCGAAATCAGCCAATTTTAACTTTTTTAGCAACGTTCCGCCTGATGAGCGGATAGCACCAAATTCAACCTGTGCTCTTCCGTTTCTCAGCTTTCTGATTGTTGCATTAATTACTGTACCTTTCTGCATAAACACTTTTCCATACGAGCTGACATCTTCTGTCAACTGAAAAGATATAGACTGACCTGTCCGAAGGTCATCAGGATTATACTGACTTTTCGAAAGTTTTAAAGGAATTCTGATATTCGGTTTGATGATAATTGAATTTGAAGGTAGTGTATTCTTTGGGCTAGTTACAGGTGTAGGATCCGCCGCTTTAACCTCCGGAGCTACGACAGGCTCTTCTGTCGCAGGGCGAGCGGGTGTCACCTGATTATTATTTAAGGCCGGATTATCTGTCGGACCTGTTACAAGTGCAACATCAGGAGTAACTGTCATTGTAGTATGTGGATTCACATTATTTTTAGAAATTGGAATAGTATTACTAGTGACCTCACCGCCATTGATCTTCACGTCCTGATTCTCTTGCGGTCGTGCAGCTCCGGCTACTGTGGTGATGCTGTCATGGCTTCCATTTTCAATAAAAGAAACACTATCCAGACCAGGGTCTGGACTCTCTATACCTGCCAGATGGGGTTTATCAGGCAGGATTTCAAGAATCAGAAAGAGCACAAATACAATGCCGACCAGTATGCCGGCAATGGCTAGCAGATAATTAAATGATTTATTCTTTGGTGAAATTGCAACGACATCCTTTTGGATTTCTTTCAGGGTATTTTCTACCGGTTGCGTTACCGGGCTTTGAATATTTGATTTTTGGATTTGAATTAATGACCGGTCTTCGGGATACAGCCGCAGTGTATTATAAATTAGGTGTTCAATAGGATTTTCTGCCTTATTTATCTCGAGAATCTCTTCCAGGTCAGTATGGCCGGCACTATTGAGTATTAACTGTCCAAGTCCGCCTTCACCATTGAAAGGTAGATATGAGCGGTATAAGTAATAGATAGTCACTCCAAATGACCACACATCTGATTGGACTGATGCGCCGGTTTGTTTCCAGTCTTTGTACCGGAATGTCTCTGGTGGGCGGTATGCTAAAGGAGTCACTCCTTCTTTGATTTCTACTTCATCGTGCTTTAATGTCGCTGTGAGCTTATCTTTGAATTGCTTACTGATACCAAAATCAGTTAGATAAAAATTACCCTTTGTGTCAACCAGTATATTATCGGGCTTTATATCACCGTGTATGATGGGAGCTGGTAAAGAATGCAGATAGGAAATAGCGCTGCTGATCTGATCTATAAATCGCATTAATTCCCCGTTATTCATCTGTCCGATGCGCTCTGTGCAAGAGCCTGCATCAATGAAGGGCATGACGAGAAATGGTTTATTTTCAAAAATATCAAAATAAACCGGACTTACTATATGTGGATGATCCAGCGCATAAGTTTTCTTAAATTCAGCATGACAAAGTCGTATCCCTTCTGCGTCCTGCTTATGTAATATTTTAATCGCGACTTCTGTATGGGTACTCAGGTCCTCCGCCTTCCACACTTCAGAAAAACCACCCTGTCCGATGGAATTAATCAAGCGAAAGCGATCACTTAATACATCATTGCTAAGCATTATTTATCCGTGTCTTTCTGCACAATAATCACCCCTTCCTTTATATCCTGCTGCTTCATGAAAGATTCAGCCTTTTGCTGAGATTCGAAATTGACAATACAAACTTCGTATTGATCACTCATTAATTTGCGCCAGATACATTTTTGATTTGGATATTTAGTCTGGATATCCTTTGTCGCATGAGTGGCAGCGTTTTTATCCGGATAAATACCCAGACGGATGTAATAACTTAGCTGGAGTTGTTTTCTCAACTTAGCATCAACTGTATCGTTCGAAATTTTATTGGATTTTACAGTATCCGTGAATTGGCCAGGTGTATTTCCTGATGAATTAACTGTAGAGTCCACTACTGTAGAGGCGGGGACTTTTATCAGTGCGACAGTATCCGTATTTACGCCGTGGACAGGATGTGCCTGATTCTTTTTATTTATAAGAAAATAAATTCCTGCTATCAGCGCTGCTACACACAGCAAAATTATCCCAATTATGATCTTACGATTTGATGAAGTTGAATTCGTTGAAGGGACACTCTTTACCTTATCCAATTCATTCCTCCCGGACTGATATGGATCGATCGTTGCTGAGATAGCCCGGTTTCCAAAACTATCCTGCTGTACAGCGATCAGGATACTACTGATATTGTCATCCCCACCGGCATCCAAAGCCGCCTGAACTATAGATTTATTGAGGGTTTCTACTTTTGCATTCTGACAGATCTGTTCATGAATCTGACTATCGGAAATCATTGAATTTATGCCATCAGAACATAAATAAATGTAAGAGTATGCTGACAGGTCATGGACATTATAATCAACCTGGACATCCTTCATACCCAGACTTCGGGTTACCAGATTGCGGTTTGGATGCTGGTACGCGAGTTCAGGGTCTAACTTACCATCATCGATGAGCATCTGAACATAAGAATGGTCTTTTGAGATCTGAATCAATCGTGAATCTGTTCTTTGAACACCATAGCATCTGCTGTCCCCCACCCAGGCTACATGCAACATGCTCTGGTCTATCAATGCTATCACAATAGTAGTACCCATATCTTTGTCTTCAGGATGAGTACCGGCAAATGAAATAATCTCCTGGTTTGCCTGGTGAATAGCTTCAGTGAGATGTGTCCTGTAATCTTCCAGCCCTTTCCTCGCGGCCTGATCAAAGTATGACTTAACCGCATTTACTGCCAGTTTGGAAGCGATTTCTCCACCGGCTGTTCCACCCATTCCATCGGCTATGATGAAGACATTGAGACGATCTGCCAGAAAGACATCCGTACCTTCCTTGTCTTCAAAATGATAGGGTAATATCAGTAAATAATCCTGTTGAGAGTCACGGATATTACCCTTATCCTTAATCGCAGAAACTGTGTAACGAATCATCAGATTCTTTATTTAGCGTAGATACGATTGATGAGATTCTCTATCACATACTGCTCATTGTCAGAGTGCAGTTTATCCACCCGCTCTGCAACAATGTGATAGTAATAGAGCAATATAACACTCAATACGAGCGCGATCAGTGTAGTATCAAATGCAAAGCTGAGTAGCCGCGTTACCTGTTCGATACCTGCCTGATCCGCAACCTGATTGACGGCATACATCGAAGCACCGATACCCATTACTGTACCGATCAGACCCAGTGACTGGATAGCCCAGGCAAAATATTTGATAATATTCTGTTCAGTATCTGAGTTGCGGAAGTTATTTTCAGTCTGTGTATTGACTATCTGTAGAGCCTCACTGACATTCTTGTTGCTTCTAAACTTGGTGCAGGCTTTTTTAATCATATCCAGCAGGATATAATCGTTACCGGACTGTAAGCTGACTGTTTTCAACTTGATGTCATTTACTTCATCCGCAGAGAGAACAAACTGCTCTTTTTCAGGAAGTATATTGAGTTTGAAGGCTTCTTTCTGGTGAGCTGCCCATTTATCAAAACGCATTGTTTCCAGCATCGCATAGATAAACATCAGATAAGTGAACATTTGAATCAGACCATGCGGCATTTCACCACCCAATAAGAGAAATATTCTGTTGGGAGAGTAACTATAACCGGCCACGATAATGATTGCCAGAGCAAGAGTGATCAGAGTAGCTGCAATAAAGTTGATTAATCTTGATTTCATTTTATTTAAATTTTAAAGATTTACGATTTATTTATTTTAATTAATTATTTTGGTTGCCATATTATATCATCTGCTGTCACAGTAAGTGTACCGATGAATGATTGTGTACCTCCAGAGTATGGCGCCTCGCTGTTGACTGCATTAAATTTTGACAGTGTGAATTTCTTTGGTGGTTTATCCGGCAGCTTCATTGCTATAAAGCCTTTGACATCTACTGAACCGGCTTTAGCATCATCGGCACGGACATAGAGGTCATACGTACCGGGGACGAGCCCTTTTTCCTGTATGATTACTTCATGTGGTTTTGAGGTCAATTTGCGAAGTGCTTTGGACCAGGTGCCGAACGGTGTCAGGCGTCGTTTAGTCTGATAAAAACACCAGCCACCGGTGGCTTTGTCGTGCATATAGAGATGGACATCATCGTCTTTATTATCCCACTCTACAAATATGGTTAGTGGCGGATCGATTCCGAAGATGGCATCACCGACACCCGGTGTGTTGTCCGGTGTCTTGCCCGCTACTTCCGGTGCTTGTTTCTTAGCCGGCACAGGTGCTGGCTTCTGATCCGCTTTTGTCTGTAGGGCAACTGCGACTTTTTGTGTTGCAGAAAGCCGGCTTTCCATTGCTTTCAGCTCAGCCGTTTTTTGGTTGTACTTAGCTGCAAGGTTGTTATAATCTGATGTCCTTCGCTTTAGGGCTGCCTGGACATCTGCGATCTCAGATTGTAATGCCGTGATAGAGGACTGCAATTCTGCCGATTTATTTTTCAGATTATTATAGTCTGCTTCAGGAATTAAAGAAGCAAGCCCGCTCAGGGCACTGTCCAATTCTGTCTTGTTTACTGCCAGAGAATCCATTGCTTTTAACTTCTCAAGCTCAGCAAAGGATACTTTCGGAACGATTACAAACAGTATGAGGACACAACCCAGTGCACCGGCAAGCATATCGATAAAGGATATGTTTACCATGTGAATTTCTTTTGATCTTCTCATTTTAGTTTATTTTTTAATTAATTACTTTTAAAGATGTGTTACCTATGGTTATTATGTCATTGTAATGCAGTACAGGTTGATATGATTCAGTGACAGCCCGTCCATTGAGGAATGTTCCATTCTTGGAGCTTTTCCAATGTTTCTGAGCTAAATCCCATTGTCCATCACGCAGATAAGCCTGACCTTTGATAATCTCGATGGTCGCATGCTTTCTGGAAATATATGCGCTAAGTTGTTCACAGATTTCGATCGTATTCTTATTTTCTGATTCGCGTCCTATGGTTGTAATCCCGGCTGTTTTAATCGAATAGACAAAGCCCGGAGTCTCACCATCAAGCACTTTCAATCTAAAGGCAGTAGCACTAACTGCTTCGTTCTTAACCTTATCTACAGGTTGAAACTCAGCCAGTATCTCAGCTACATTCTGATATCGCTCCTCCCGGTTTGCCTTCAGGCAACGATAGATAATCCGGGTCCATTCTGCAGGTACCTGATTATTGAACTGGTGGATGGGAGTAATCTGACCGGTCCGGCTATTGTGTAGATACTGAGGAATGTCATACGTCGATTTCCACTGACCAAAAGGCAGATTGCCCGTCAACATTTCATACGTCAATACACCAAATGAATAGATATCTACTGTAGGCAGCAGTGTATTCTTACGCAGCACATTCGTGGACTGTTCCGGTGCCATATAAGCATAACTGCCAAATACTTGTCCGGGCTCATCATCATTATTGACCTTTGTCAATTGGATATTGATATGCCCTGAAATACCAAAATCAGTCAGTTTCGGATTACCTTGCTCATCAAACAGGATATTTTCGGGTTTCAAATCCCGGTGAATCTTTCCATTGCGATGGAGATCATCCAGTCCAGCGAGTATGCGCTTTGCATTATAGATCGCCTGATCATTACTCATCCCCTGGTTAATCCTGCGTTCAAGATTCCCTGCCGGGCAAAAATCACTGATAAAATAAGGAATATTTGCCAGATAATCAATCTCATGTGACTGTACCAGATATTTACTGTCAATGCGTCCGGTTTCGAATTCGAGCTTAAACCGCTCTATCAGATTCTTTTTAGCTACATCCGGCACACTCCATACCTTCAGAAACTTTGCTGCGTAATGCTTGCCTGTACTTTGATTCCTGCATTTAAATACAATTCCGAAACTTCCTTCACCCAATTTTTCGAGAAGTTCATATTTACCCATAATTCTGCTCGCAATGATACATTGTGCGAATTCAGCTTCGGATTGTATTAAATTTGCCGGCATCGTGTTAGTCATTATTTGCGCTAAATCTGAATAGTCGATTTCCCATGAGTAGTATATCACCATCATTGAGCGGATGATCTGCACCGGTTTTGATGAAAGTTGTTTTCATCTCACTCTTGTCATTCAGCACCCACTGTCCGTCTTTCCTGGAGATCGAAGCCTGTGTCTTCTGTGTAATAGTAGCATTGTCCTTTTCCAGATTTGCACGGTTCAGATCCACCTCTGCTCCATCAAAGGCTAACTTTTTATCCATTGACTGAAAGTGTGCATCCAATGGCTCCAGTACGAAAGTGTTGCTTTCTGACGGAGCTGCATCGACCCAGGGATTAATTGTCGCATTCTTGTTTACTGCCTGGGCAGATTTTACCGTAGGTTTAGTCTCCTGCTTTTCTTGTGTAGGGTTATTGCTTTTTGTGGTCGGATATAATGCTTCCCCGCAACTAACACAATTATCAGCAATACTCTTATTCGGATATCCACAGGACGGACAATCTTTCAACTCCCATTGGTCCTTGTTATCCTGCATCTTTTGAGTGGCATGCAATGCCGGAATTTCCTCAGGGCGGATAGCTAATGATCCGTCAAAAGGTGCATTACATTTGGAACATCTGAGTGCAGTTGCCGGGTTTTCAGTTTTACAATTTTTACAGAGAATCGTACCTTTCTGCACTCTGGGCAAATCATCTCCGGTAAGCAACATCGAACCTGTAAGCGGCACATTGCATTCCTGGCATTTGAGCGCACCCGATGGGTTTGAGGCGCCGCAATTTTTACATTTCATGACAATTAATTTTTTTTATTTATTACCCACCAATTGGGTATAAATAAGTTATAGAAATCTGTGCTCCAATATTTTTAATCTTAGAAGACGAACCTGCCACTTTATTCAGATTAGTCAGCCCATAGAGTAGTCTCAAATCAAAATACATCCTGCTTTCATCAAAGTCCTTATAGATACCGGCACCCGCAAGTACACCAAAGTCATTCTTCTTGAAAAAGTATTCTTTTCTGTCCCCTTTGAATGCATCAAAAGTCAATGGAAGCTTGCTGTTGGGATTTGATTTGACCAGATCAGTATAGCTGGAAGTGTTTGTGCCATTGGTTTGTACTAATTGATTATCGCTCTTGCTTTTTCCTTTGGAATCCACCAATGTGCTACTGCCTTTTGATTTCAAACCCAGGGAATAATAAGGACCTAATTCAACATATAATCCTGTACCACCACCGACGAATTCATATTTAAAGAGCAATTGACCTTCCAGATAATTCGTTTTAATCGTAATGTCCTCATATAAATTTGGCAAAGAATACGTTTCTTTTACATTGGCCAGGCCATTATCATTGTCTTCTGCTTTTGCTTCAGGATCGGTAGTAAAATCTGAATAATAAGTACCCTCAGGAATTACTACTTTCGCTTTGGCTCCGCTTTTATAAGCCTTCAGTTTGGTGCCTTTCTGCACGAACTGAAATTCGGGTTGGATAGAGAATCCGGCAAATACCGGTATTTCTACCATTACACCACCCAGGAAGTTAAATATCTTCGGGTTATTTTTGTGATTCGCGTTATTCTGAATCAGCATCATCGAAGGCGATAATCCAATTTTTCCGCCAACATAAATCTGAGCTTTTGCGCTAAAGGTGATGCTAAATAATATAGCTATCGCTAATAAAATATTCTTCATTTTATTTATTATTTAAATATTAACTAATTATTTAATGACTATTTTCTGCGTGTGTACCTTTCCATTGGTGCTAATTACTACTGTATAAATACCCGGTGCTGCATCAAGGTGGAGCGTATTACTATAAGTAGCACCATCAGAGAATATCTTTGCAGATCTATATACTTCTGCACCCAAAGCAGAGTACACACTGTAATTCAACTCGGCTACATTATTTATCTCGATGTTGAAGGTTCCGTCATTTATTGTAGGATAGACTGATACATCAGCTACAGATCCATAGGCAGACAATTGGGTCAGTTTGATGGTTTTCACGACTGAGTCACCATTGGTTTTTACACCCCGAACTACCAAATTGAAATACCGGTCATTGCCTGAAGTATTGTCCGCTGGTGTAAATTCTATTACAGCATTACCCTTCCCTTTTGTCGGATTCATAGATTCTATCCAGGCAGGTTTCTGCGTAACCTCCCAGGTCATATCACTGAGTACCTGAAAAGCATATTTGGCTCCTTTTTTATACGTTACTATCTCTGCGGGTACATTGATATACTCTGAATTTTCACAAGGCTGAGATATACGCAGATAGGTACTGTCCAAGCCATTATTATAAACCATTTTTACTCTGGCATACCGATTCAACGGATAGGGATTCTTTTTAATCTCAATATTCAGATCAGCATTTCCATTTCCTGAAGCAGGAGTTACTGTCAACCATTTCTTATCTGCTTCAGTGAGTACCAGTTTCCAGTCAATATTGGCCAGGACTGTAGCATTTCCAAATCCGCCTTCCCAGGGAGACAGCATCGTAGTATCCGGATAAAACATCGCTTTATTTGGAACCGCATCCTGTGTAATCTGTACTTCTACATAGCTGTCTTTATTAGCCACATATAACTTCGTACCATTGACAAAGGGAAAGTTATTCTTAGTAGCTTTGATACTCACTGTGGAATTACCTGTACCTGAAGTCGGTGATGGTGTAATAAAATAAGGTGGATAATTCGGATCAGCTGCCAATGCCCAATCACCGTCAGTAGTGATAGTAATTTGCTTCTCACCACCATCGACCGGGAAGTTGAGTGATGTAGGGTTGACCACCAATCCACCGCCGGAGGTTGTTTCCAGACAAGAACCCTGGCTAGCTGTTTTATTTCTGACGACATCACCCGGTTGTGATCCAAAACCCAATGAAAAATTAACTCCGACACCCTGAATAAAATCACAGTAAGACATGATCGTTCCTCCATTTGAAGGCAAAATCGGATTATTTATATCATAGCAGGCTGACCCTTCTGTATCATTGACTGAACCACCGTTGTCTGTAATATTTTTATTGGCGCAATCATCGATCTGGGTCTTATTCCATTCCACACACAGGCGTGTGTATGCCTGGACCCCAATAAGTGTCCACATTCATGTGTGACTACATCTACATCCCAGGAAAAAGTAGGTATTTGTTCAAATTTTAACTCAACAGATGTGACATATTTTAAACTATCCGGTTCCGGATAGCATACGCCCACAAAACTTGCAGCGATACCGCCATTAATTTCCTGTGTAGTAAGCAAGGCAGCTATGTCACCATCCAATTTACCGGTCTTTGCCTGAAATGAAGCCAGATAACCATCAGATTGTCCACTGGCATCATACGAGCTGGCCTGTGTCCAGATTTTAAGTTTGTTTAATTTTTGAGTAATACCTTCTTTTGCATATATAGCGAAAGACTGTGCATACATTGCTATCATGTAATTGGATACATTTTGCTCACTATTCCCCATAGCCTGATAGATATCATAATCTGTCTCCACATATATTTTAATTACCTTAGCCTGACGGGTATCCATGGCAGGTGTCAACTCTTCTGCGGTATATGGCCGATCCTTCACTGCGCATTGCATATTGGTAGGTACATATTCCAGTTCCCGATCATTAAATAATACATACAGATCTGGATCATCTTTATACTGAGCCAGATTATAGTTTCCGTCATTATTTGAGAAAATGGCATTGAAGCTATTGTTAAAGAAACTTACTGTAGCATAACTTTGCGGTTGTCCCTGAATATATCCGGTATAGTGAACGCCCGGATCATAGGCCAATGGCTCATCTTTTTCATTGACGACCTGAAAACTATTGGTCAGCACCTGAAATTTGTGCAATACCAATGTGACTGTATTTCCCTCTGCCATTGGAATCTCCAGTGAAAGCTCAGGGCTTGCAGTGTTGTAAATATCATGTATTGCTTTCTTATCCGGAGACAGTGCCTGAACGGTTAATTTTCTAGTAAGTGCGAGATTGCTCACTGCAATAGGCTTAAATAATGCATAATGCTGGGCGTTTACACCTGTGTGGATAATCGCACACATCAGAAAAATTAGTAAAAAACTTCGAAATCTCATAGTTTGGATTTTTATGTTAATAAAATAGGTTTGACTACAATGAATAGATTAACCCCGGAAAAAGTCATCAACAGGAGAGGAATGTAATCTCAAAAACTATAAAATTCTATATTGCAGAGCCGGCAAAATGCACACAGCACAATGCATTATAAAATAGTATTTGGTTTGTTGCAATTAGTCATTGAATAAAGAAAAGAAGTTCAACTATTCAAAAAGAGACTTTAATCAGAATCAGAAGCTAAGCAATGTACCTACCTATTAGCATAATAATAGTGAAGGTGTAACTAACATTGAAAAGTGATTTGAGTAAAATATAGACTGTTTAGATTAACTTTGGAGAGGAAAGTTAATTTTATTAATTAAACAGCAAAAATGCGACTATCGACCAGACACTATCTCATGCTCTTCCTACTGATCCAATGGACGGCATGCATCAATAATAACAATGATACTAAAACAACTAAAACCTTCACCGTTTCTAACTTTTCAAATCTGAGTTTAGAAACTATCGGTGAAGTGATATTTGAGCAAAGTAATGATGCATATGTGAAGGCAGAAGGTAGTGCGGATTTAATTAAGCGATTGAATGTTTCCTCAGAAAACAATACCTTATATATTAAGATGGACGATGCAAAAAGTTTTTCATTAAATATGCACAATAAGTTATCCATAAGGATTGGCGCGCCTACGCTTGAATCTGTTAATTATACCGGTACCGGTTCCTTCAAGATTAATAAAAAACTTATTGGCAAACAACTGGATATCAAAAACGATGGTGCCGGGGAAATTAAAATTGAGAATTGTAATGTAGCCGTTTTCAATCTCACTTCGAATGGCGTTGGCTCGGTTGAAGTAAGTGGAACTACAGATCAGGCCTATCTCGAATTAAGTGGTGTAGGAGAAATTGACTGTACTGACTTGAAGGCGATCAATGCAAAAGTGTCCAATCAGGGTGTGGGGAGTGTGTCCGTCTATGCTAAAAAGAACCTGGAGACCACATTGTCCGGTACCGGCAGCATCGATTATTATGGTAATCCCTCAGATGTAAATGGAGAGTAATCCAGTCTTTAAAGCTAAGTGAACCCGGGAATTCAGTAACAGCTGAGCGCATCTCATTGAGTTGTTTTTCACTTTCTTCATTTGACCATTTAAACATCTTATACAGGTTTTTACCCATAAAAATCCGTACTAATATCCCCGGCATTTTTTGGTAAACTATCTTTTTCCCCAATACAGTTGAAAATAGTTCGGTGATTTCTTTCATATTTAATTCTTCCGTAGATAAAGTAATTGTCTTGCCCAGGTATAAGTCCTTATCACTGAAAACAATTGACACTACCCTTCCAATATCTGCTGAACCAAGCATGAGTTGTTTAAGATCAGGATCGAGTGGTTGCACCAATTTTCCCTTTAAGATTCCATTTCTTACCTGAGGAATTAAAAAGTTCTCATACAATGATGCCGGCCTTATTATAGTAAAAGGCAATTCCAAATCTTTTATATAATTCTCGATCTTTAATTTACTTTCATAATGCGGGACGCCTGTATTTAGCGATGCACCTATGCCGGAAGAATAAACAAAATGACTGACGCGTGCATCTTTTGAAACTTCCGCCAATTTAAAACCCTGATCTATTTCTTTACCAACACCATTTGCGAATGTCTGCACACTAAATACTCCATCCACGCCTTCCAGTTGTTTGCGATACGTATCAGGATTATTTAAGTCTCCTTGTATTAATTCGATTGATTGAGCCGCCAGCAATTGAGCTTTAGGAGAATTCACATTGCGGGTCAGCACTTTTACCTTAAATCCCTGATGAATCAAACTTCTGGCAACTGCACCACCTTGATTACCTGTCCCCCCTGTTACAAATATTGTTTTCTCTGTTTTCATAGTATAAAATTTTACTTATTTACATGCATTATTAATTTTCATCTCAGATAATGAAATCTTTTGATCAATCGATCACAAGTAAAATTACGTTATTATAATCAGAATCCGTTGATTTCTATTTTTTCACCAATAATGTAGTTTTGGTATTCAATTATTATTAATTTTAGATCATATCTTTTGAAAATACTTCACCGGGAATGGGCAGGTGCACTGACCCCAACTAAAAAATATACGATTAATATAATCATACCTATACCGGTGAACAGAAAAGCTGCCATCGCACCATACAGTGACCAGATAAGCCCGGTAAATGAACTGGCGATTAACGTACAAATGCTTTGAAATCCAGCAAAAGTGCCTATAGCGGTTGCTGTATCTTTACTTGCCACAATAGTACTGATCCAGGCCTTTGAAGTCCCTTCAGTAGCCGAAGCATAGACTCCATAGATGAAAAACAAGGTAAAATATACATACAGGTTACTACTAAGTGTCATGCCCAAATACACACAGGCAAATAACATGAGGCCAAAAACAAACATTTTCTTAAATCCCCATTTATCTGCGACAATGCCCAATGGGAAAGCACACAATGCATATACCAGATTATAGAAGATATAAATTGTGATAAGTAAAGTGTCACTTACACCATCTTGTTTTAGTTTCAACAGTAGAAAAAAATCTGAACTATTAATTAATGCAAATACCAGAAGTCCGCTGACTAAAGAGCGATATTCTCCCGGGCTCTGTCGCCAGTATTTCAGGAATGAAAATAGCCCCGGTGTCGCATTACTACTTGTCTTCTGTCGATGCTTTTCTTTAAGCAATAGTGTAGTAATCACTGCAATTAATCCGGGAACCACTGCGATTAAGAATAAGGTCTTGTAATCTCCGGGATTATAATAAAGGTATATCAAAGCGAATACGGGACCCAACGCTGCACCCAGCGTGTCCATTGAGCGGTGAAATCCAAAAATCTTTGCTTTTGTGCCGGGT
>CAZGKN010000048.1:0-19631 GCA_964525915.1 uncultured Saprospiraceae bacterium
CTGCCGATATTATCCGGGCGATCAATGAACAAAGTCAGGAGGCTTCGGTAGGTAGTGTGGGTCAGAATGACGGTCAGAGTTTCGAATATATACTTAAGTACAAAGGTAAACTCAGTAGCGAAGATGAGTATAATAATATCATTATTAAATCTCTGGGACAAGGGCAGTTCCTTCGGCTAAAAGATGTAGCTCAGGTGAAACTGGATGCCTTGTCTTATTCCGGAATGGGGGAGAGTAATGGTAAGACATCGATCAGTATGGGTATTTTCCAAACTCCAGGCTCTAATGCGCAGGAGATAATAGAGAATATTAAAAAGTTTCTCAAAGATAATGAGAAGTCAATGCCTGATGGTGTCAGTTATAAAGTGAATTTTGATACGAATGAATTTTTGCAGGCTTCTATTAATAAAGTCTCATCGACATTATTGGAAACTTTTTTACTGGTTTTTCTGGTTGTATTTATTTTCCTGCAGGATTTCAGATCTACTTTAATTCCGGCTATTGCAGTACCTGTGTCTGTAATCGGGACATTCTTTTTCCTCAATTTATTTGGATTCTCGCTCAATTTATTGACGCTGTTTGCTTTATTATTAGCCATCGGTATCGTAGTGGATGATGCGATAGTCGTAGTGGAAGCTGTCCATGCAAAGTTGGATCAAGGGGAGAAAGATCCTAAAAAAGCGACAGTAGGAGCAATGCATGAAATCACAGGTGCCATTATTTCAATAACGATTGTAATGGCTGCAGTTTTCTTGCCGGTTACCTTTATACCTGGGCCGACAGGAATATTTTATAAACAGTTTGGTATCACCTTAATGATAGCCATCCTGATTTCTGCCGTGAATGCATTGACACTGAGTCCGGCACTTTGTGCATTATTCCTAAGGCCAACTGAATCGCATAAAAAAGAAAATTTTGTCAGACGATTTTTTCATTTATTTGATGTCGGATTCAAGGCTACTACCAGACGATATGGTAAGTCATTAGGTTTTTTATTCAGACACAAGTGGATTACCTTGACAGGAATTGCTATAGCATTAGTAGCAATTATTTTTATCAATAAATTTACTCCGAAAGGCTTTGTTCCTAATGAGGATCGGGGAATAGTGTTTGGGAATGTAGAATTGCCGCCTGGTGCCAGTATGGAAAGAACTTATGATGCAATGCATAAATTGCAGGATACGGTTTTGCGAATACCGGGTGTGAAGAATATTACGTTTGCACTGGGTCGAAGTATGATTGGTGGTACAGGTAGTAATTTTGGACTTTCATTTATAGGCCTGGATGATTTTAAAAAACGATCTGAGACAGAGGGGCAAAGTTCGGATGATATCACCAAGAAACTTTTTGCTGCTGCCGCTTCCATTCCTGAAGGCAGGTTTGTGTTTTTTGCACCTTCCAGTGTACCTGGTTTTGGTAGTAATGCAGGTTTTGAATTTGTTCTATTGGATAAAGCTGGTGGTACTACATCTGACCTGGACAAAACTGCACAACGTTTGATTGATGGATTATCTGAGAGGCCTGAGATTGCATTTGCACAGACCTCATTCAATACCGCCTATCCGCAATATCAGATCGATGTGAATGTTGCCCGGGCGAGTGAAGCTGGTTTGTCAGTGGAAGAAATTTTACAAACAGTTCAAGGTTATATCGGTGGTTATTATGCAGCTGACTTTACAAAGTTTGGTAAGCAATATAGGGTAATGGTTCAAGCGCTACCAAAGGATCGCGCAGATATCAATAGTTTAAATACACTATATATACGCACAGGTAACGGAGAAATGGCCCCCTTATCACAGTTTCTGGACGTTAGTAAAGTTTTCGGGCCTCAGGCAGTGAGTCGTTTTAATCTCTTTTCTTCTGTCGGTATCTCAGGCGCAAGTGCACCCGGACATAGTTCAGGTGAAGCCATACAAGCCATCAGAGAGGTTGCGGCAGCTACTTTATCACCGAATTATGGAATTGATTTCAGTGGATTGACCAGAGAAGAGATTAATTCATCCTCTCAGACATTATATATTTTCCTGTTGAGTCTGGTTTTTGTCTATTTTATTTTAGCCGCACAATATGAGAGCTTTGTTCTGCCACTTTCAGTCATTATCTCGTTGCCTGTAGGGGTCATGGGCGCTTATTTAGGGCAATATTTATTTGGATTAGAAAATAATATCTATTTCCAGATTGCCTTGATTATGTTGATTGGGCTACTTGCAAAAAATGCGATATTGATAGTAGAATTTGGGATTCAAAGAAGAAAGCACGGTGAATCTATTCTAAATGCGGCAATTGATGCTGCTGTAGCTCGTTTCAGACCTATATTGATGACTTCCTTTGCCTTTGTGTTTGGTATAATGCCACTGGTGCTTGCTAAAGGTATAGGTGCAGTCGGAAATAAATCAATTGCAACCGGAGCTGCAACCGGCCTATTTATCGGGACTGTATTCGGAGTATTTGTAGTTCCTGTCTTATTTGTAATCTTTCAGTGGATGCAGGAAAAAATCAAACCCGTAATATTCGAAAATGAACAACATGAGATTGGGTAGTATGAGAAATATTATAAAAGTTCATTTGCTGGTGCTAGGATTACTTTTCATAAGTAGTTGTCATATTATCAGAAAATACCAAAGACCGGATGATCTGAATTTTAATTCGTCATTACACTGGAAGGAAGGAAAGGACTCTGCTTCAATCGCAATGACGAGTTGGAAAGATTTTTTCAAAGATTCATTATTAAAACAACATATAGCTACTGCACTGAATAACAATCTGGATGTCAAAGATGCTTATTCCAGACTGAATATTGCAAAAGCTTATTTGGATCAAAGTACACAAGCATTTGCACCTACTTTAAGTCTGGGTCCTTCAGTCAGTTATCAGACCAGCTCTCAGAATAGTCAACTGGGTGGTTTATTTGGAGAAAGAAAACATATTATTCAGTATGAGCTTGGCCTGAATGTCGGTTGGGAAGCCGATATCTGGGGAAAATTGAAAAGCGCACGGCGTTCTGCGTATGCACAAATGATGCAGTCAGATATGGTAGTCAATACCATCAAGTCCAGACTTGTTGCTGAAATATCAGGTGCTTATTATCAGTTGATGGCACTTGATCGGCAAAAAGAAATACTGGAAGTCTCTATTGCAAATCGTAAACAGAACCTGGAAACTACCAAAGCTTTAAAAGATGCAGGCATTCTGAATATAGTGGCTGTCCAGCAGAGTGAAGCCCAAACTTTCAATGCAGAGGCTCAACTTGAAAATACATTGCTTTCAATTCAGCAGCTTGAAAACTATATTTGCAAGCTGGAAGGGACGGTGTATCATCCCATAAGTCGTGCTAAACTTTCGGATAGATGGGCTGATGTGGCGCTGATGCATGGTGTGCCTTCAGACTTACTTTCAAACCGGCCTGACGTACTCCAGGCAGAATATGCTTTGCAGAGTAGTGTAGAATTGGAAAATGTTGCCAGAGCACAAATGTATCCTTCTCTCAGAATAGATGCCTCTACCGGGCTCCAAAGCATTGATTTCAGCAATTTATTTAGTATTCCATCATTGTTTGCCAGTGCAGTAGGTAGTCTGACTCAACCGATACTGAACAGAGGAGTATTGCGTACGATGAAGCGTGTAAGTGAATTACAAAAGAATCAGGCCTATCTTAATTATAAAAATACATTGATTCAAGCTTCTTCTGAGGTAACAGATGCTTTATTTTCAATTGATGCTCATGATAAAATATTTGACTTGAAAAAAAAGGAGTATGAAGCTTATGAAAGTGCAATAGCTAATTCTAAAGAGCTTGTGAATTATGGTATGACAAACTATCTGGAAGTTTTATTGGCTACCGATAATTCATTACAGGCACAGATCGCTTATACCAATGCTTTTAACACAAAATGGCAGAGTGTGATTCAACTATACCTGGCTCTGGGTGGAGGATGGAGATAGCAATCTTGTCATTAATTGATTTGCCAGCGATGCGCAGATTCCGGATTGGTCTCAATTTTATATATTTGCGCTAATTAAAAGCAGTAAAATGTCAACATTTGATATATTAGTAATTGGCTCTGGCCCTGGGGGCTATGTAGCAGCTATTCGTGCAGCCCAATTAGGTTTTAAGACCGGCATTGTAGAGAAAGATGCGCTGGGTGGGATTTGTCTCAATTGGGGATGTATTCCCACAAAAGCATTAATTAAAAGTGCAGCAGTTTTTGATTATCTAAATCATGCAGAGGATTATGGTATAAAAGCAGGAGAAACCGGTTTTGACTTTAATGCAATTATCAGCCGGTCAAGGAAAGTAGCCGATGGGATGAGTAAAGGGATCCAATTCCTGATGAAAAAAAATAAAATTGAGACTATTACCGGTACTGCTAAGGTGTTACCCGGAAAGAAGGTTGAAGTGACTGCTAATGATGGTGCTAAGCAACAAATAAGTGCCCAACATATCATCATTGCTACCGGAGGAAGAGCAAAAGAATTGCCTGGAATATCCATCGATGGTAAAAACGTGATCGGTTACAGAGAAGCATTAGTGTTGGAGAAATTGCCCAAATCAATGCTCGTCATGGGTGCAGGAGCAATTGGTGTTGAGTTTGCTTATTTCTATGCCACACTGGGAACAAAGGTAACCATCGTTGAATTTATGGAGCAAGGATTGGTACCCAGAGAAGACCCGGAAGTTTCAAAAGAACTCACTAAATCATTTAAGAAAAGAGGAATTGATGTATATGCGAATAGTGCCGTAGAAAGCGTGACTCATGTAGATGGATTAAACAGAGTCAAAATCAAGGATCGTAAATCCAATGAAATAAAAGAAATAGATGTCGAGATTGTCCTTTCCGCAACTGGTGTGAGGCCGAATGTTGAGAATATTGGTTTAGAATCTGTCGGAATAGCTATCGAAAAAGGATTTATCAAAGTAGATGAGTATTATCGTACCAATCAGGCAGGCTATTATGCGATCGGTGATGTAATTGCTACTCAGGCATTGGCCCATGTCGCCAGCGCTGAAGGAATTACCTGTGTCGAAAAAATAAAGAATATGGATGTTCACCCGATTGATTACAACAATATTCCCGGATGTACGTATTGCCATCCTGAGATTGCCTCTGTGGGATACACCGAAGAAGCTGCAAAAGCTGCAGGCTATGAGCTCAAAGTGGGCAAGTTCCCATTCTCAGCGTCCGGGAAAGCATCTGCTGCCGGTGCGAAGGAAGGGTTTATCAAAGTAATATTTGATAGCAAGTATGGTGAATTTCTAGGGGCGCATTTCATCGGGGAGAATGTGACTGAGATGATTGCTGAAGTAGTCGTAGCGCGCAATCTGGAGACTACCGGCCATGAGATTATCAAATCAATTCATCCACATCCGACGATGTCAGAAGCGATCATGGAAGCAGCAGCAGCAGCTTATGGCGAGGTAATTCACATATAAAAGAAGTAGAGTAGAGGCTGGATGAAAAATACGTATTTTGATCTGGTAGATCAGACTTTTTATTTTCCACAAGATGGCTTTGGTCTGGAGGACAACAAGTTATTGTTTCATGGCATTAATTTGTTCCAATTACTGGAGAAGTATGGCACACCTCTTAAACTCATTTATTTGCCCAAAATAAGTGATCAGATCCGGCGAGCTAAAAACTATTTTGATACAGCGATGTATCAACTCAATTATAATGGCGATTACCACTATACCTATTGCACTAAGAGTTCACATTTTTCGTACGTAATGGATGAAGTGTTGAAGAATGGAGTCCATCTGGAAACCTCTTCTGCATTTGACATTGATCTGATCTGGAAACTTTATTCCAAAGGTAAGATTGATAAAGAAAAGATAATTGTCAATAATGGGTATAAGAATGAGGCTTATATCCGGCGTATCTGCGAATTAATTTTATCTGGTTTTCAAAGAGCGCTACCAGTGATGGATAATTGGGAAGAATTGGATGTCTTCAGAAATTATCTGAATGACAGAGAGTTCTCCATCGGTATCCGGATGGCCACGGAAGAAGAACCAAATTTCGAGTTTTACACCTCCCGTCTGGGTATCCGCAATTCTGAAATACTTCAATTCTACCATGAGAAAGTAAAGCCCTATCCCAATGTAAAGCTGAAAATGCTTCATTTTTTTGTAGATACAGGAATCAAGGATAATATTTACTACTGGAATGAATTAAAGAAGGGTATAAATAAATATTGTGAACTAAAGAAACATTGTCCTGATCTCACGGCAATTAATATTGGTGGCGGGCTCCCAATTAAGAACAGCCTTGGATTTGAATTTGATTATGGATACATGATTACAGAGATCGTCAGACAGATCAAAGATGCATGTGCCGAACTCAATATGCCGGAACCGGATATTTATACAGAATTTGGAAAATACACAGTAGGAGAGAGTGGGGCACATTTCTTTTCAGTATTAGGTCAAAAAAAGCAGAACGATAATGAGCTCTGGTATATGGTGGACAATTCACTGATGAATACGCTTCCTGATGCCTGGGGAATAAATGAACGATTTATCCTGCTACCTGTCAATCATTGGGACAGAGAACCGCAGCGGGTTAACATCGGTGGCCTGAGTTGTGATAATTCGGACTACTATAATTCAGAAGCACATAGCAACCAGGTTTATCTACCGAAAGCTGCCAGAGATGAGAAATTGTATCTTGGTTTTTTTCATACGGGTGCTTATCAGGATGCTTTAAGTGGATATGGAGGGATCAAACATTGTCTGCTGCCTTCGCCAAAACATGTCTGTGTGGACATTACACCGGATGGAGATTTTATAGACTGGTTGATTTCAGATGAACAGGATTCTGAAAGTATGCTTAAAATATTAGGCTATTAAAAGAATTATTAATCTTACTTTACAAGACTTTATTTACATCAGCCTAAGGACAAATTATATCCATTGGAATCGATTACATTTTGCCTGATTATCAGATCAAACCTCAAGACATATAATCTTCAATCGGTGGACAGGAACAAACCAGATTTCTATCACCATAAGCATTATCTACCCGGCCTACATTAACCCAGAATTTATGCCCTTCATGCAAGTATGGTAATGGATAAGCTGCCTTTTCTCTGGAATAGCCATAGGCCCAATTGTCACTGGTGACTATATGTAGCGCATGAGGTGCATTTGCCAGTACATTATTTTCCTTTACTACACCACCTTCACCCAAAGCTTCTATTTCATCCAGGATTGAAAGCATTGCATCACAGAATCGGTCTAATTCAGGCTTGTCCTCACTTTCAGTTGGCTCGATCATTAGTGTGCCGGCTACGGGAAAAGAAAGTGTAGGTGCATGAAAACCATAATCCATCAGTCGCTTAGCTACATCTTCAGCTGAGACTACATGTTTATATGGCCGAAGATCAATAATCATCTCATGTGCTGCCCGGCCTTTAGCACCGGTATATAAAATACTGAATCTCTTTTCTAAACGTGCTTTTATATAATTAGCATTCAGGATGGCATATTCAGTTGCATTTTTTACCCCTGTTTTACCTAACATACGAATATAGCCATAGGAAATCAATAAAATACTGGCTGAACCAAAAGGTGCGGCAGAAACAGCCGGCTTCCCATTTGTCCAGATATGTCCTGGTAAGTAATCTGCCAGTTGTTGTGTGCAACAAATCGGTCCCATGCCCGGGCCACCGCCGCCGTGGGGTATAGCAAAGGTCTTATGTAGATTAAGGTGGCAGACGTCAGCACCAATTACACCCGGATTGGTCAGGCCTACTTGTGCATTCATGTTTGCCCCATCCATATATACTAATCCACCTTTCTGATGAATATAATCACATATATCTGAAATGGATAGTTCAAATACCCCAAATGTTGATGGATAAGTGACCATCAGACAAGCCAGATTATCAGCGTGTTCATCTGCTAAGCGCTTCAGATCTTCAAAATCTATATTTCCCTGGTCATCAGTCTTGACTACAACTACTTTCATTCCGGCCATAACTGCAGAAGCCGGATTGGTACCATGTGCAGATGAAGGAATTAGCGCGATATTTCTGTTACTTTTGCCATTGTTGTCCAAATAGGCTTTAATTGTTACTAATCCTGCATACTCTCCCTGCGCACCTGAATTTGGTTGTAATGAACAAGCTGCAAAACCCGTAATTTCACATAGATATTGGGATAATTCATCAATGATTTGTTTGTATCCCTCCCATTGATCTGCCGGTGCCATTGGATGAATATTTGCAAATTCGGGATAGGTAACCGGTATCATCTCAGCAGCAGCATTGAGTTTCATTGTGCATGATCCCAATGAAATCATACTGTGTACCAGTGATAAATCTTTATTCTCCAGGCGCTTTAGATAGCGCATCAATTGAGATTCTGAATGGTATGTATTGAAAACCGGATGAGTCATAAAATCAGAAGTCCGCAGAAGATCTGCTGAAACAGGTGAATCATGAGTTGTTTCAGTGTTGATCAGAGTGCTTATTTCGAAACAACGTAGTATATTATTTATATCTGCTACACTTGTTGTTTCATTCATTGCTATTCGAATACCATTGGAATCTGAGCCAAAATTGATCCCATTGGCATATCCATTTTTTACTATTGATTCGATCTTATCTTTTGGAAGATTGATGTAAACGGTATCAAAGAATTGTGAATATTCAGTTTTAAAACCTGATTGATTGAGGGCATCTGATAACTGTACAGCTCTGAGATGTATCCTTTGAGCGATATTTTTAATTCCTTCTGGTCCATGATAAACCGCATACATAGCCGCCATATTTGCAAGTAAAGCCTGTGCAGTACAGATGTTAGAAGTGGCTTTCTCTCTTTTGATATGTTGCTCCCTGGTCTGAAGGGCCATTCGCAGTGCCCGGTTACCATGAACATCTATTGAAACACCAATAATTCTACCTGGGATTGCCCGTTTGAATTCGTCAGTAGTAGAGAAAAAAGCCGCATGCGGTCCACCGAATCCGATTGGTACACCAAATCGTTGTGAATTACCAAAGACCACATCAGCGCCCCATTCACCCGGAGGTGTTAAAACCGCCAAAGCCATCAGGTCAGTAGCCACTGCTATATAAATTCCCCGGGATTTGAGGCCGGCTACCCAGGCTCTGTAATCATGTATGCATCCGTTCATATCCGGATATTGTATCAGAACTCCGATTGCTTTGTCATCTACTTCATCCTTTGTCCAGTCAAACTTTCTAAGTTCGACACCTACGGAGTGACAGCGGGTAGCTATTACATCATACGTCTGAGGATATACTTTTTCATCTACATAAAAGATGTTGTATTCTTCTGACCTTTTATTTCGGGCTTCATAAAACATATTCATTGACTCAGCACCTGCAGTAGCTTCATCGAGCAATGATGCATTACTGATAGGGAGGCCAGTAAGGTCGCTCACCATGGTCTGAAAATTCAGTAATGATTCAAGTCGTCCTTGTGATATCTCAGCCTGATAGGGCGTATATTGGGTGTACCAGCCCGGATTTTGAAATAGATTCCTAAGAATAGGATTCGGAGTCAATACTGGATAATAACCCATTCCTATGTAGCACTTATTTACTTTGTTTTTGCCCGCAACTTCTGCGGTATAAGCCAGATAATCGCTCTCAGTCATTGCTTCAGGAAGATCTAATTCACCGGTCATTCGGATATTCTCAGGGACGGTTTGATCAATCAAATCATTTAGATTTGAAACTCCGATCGTTTGAAGCATTTTTGGTAGGTCTTCTCCCCGAATTCCAATGTGTCTGGTAGTAAAGTTTTCAGTATAATCGTGCAATTTCATTAATATTGATTTTAGCTCTCAAAAATAAAAAAAGCTACGATTAAATAACCGTAGCTTTCTTTTATTCTATCAATAAAGTAGATATGATTTTATTTATTTTCTGGTTGCTCCGACTCCCGGGACAGTTTTAGGTCTGATATCTTTAGCTGTATCATGAACAATTGCCCCTGATATAAAGATCGATGAATAGGTACCGATTACAATACCGATCAGGATAGCAAATGAGAACCCTCTGATGCTGGCACCTCCGAATATACATAAAATCAACATTACTGTAAATGTGATAAAGGATGTCACAATGGTTCGACCCAGTGTACTGTTGATCGCAGCATTGATTACTTCGGTCTTGGACTGACTCAGATATTTACCTGAGAATTCTCTGATACGGTCAAAGATGATCACCGTATCGTTCATCGAATATCCGATAATTGTCAAAATAGCAGCGATATACGCCTGGTCAATTTCCATGGTCCATGGCACTATACCATGTAGTAATGAAAATAAACTCAGTGTAAAGAAAGCATCGTGGAACAGACCCACTATGGATCCTAAACTATATTGCCACTTATTAAAACGAACTAATATATAGAAGAATATAGCTAATAATGCAAGGGCAGCTGCATAAATCGAACTGGTCTTAATGTCTTCTGCTACGGTAGGACCTACTTTAGAGAAACTGGACACATGGGTACCCTTTGCATCTGCTTTCTTAAAGTTTTCAAAAGACAAATCACCACCTGTTAATTTTTTAACACCATTGTACATTTTGAGCATGACAGTATCAGCCATGGCCGGATTAGGGTCTTCAATCTTGTATGCTGTAGTGACATTAAATGTGTTATGTACATCCACTGCTTTTACGATTGGCTCCAGATGAAATTCTGATTTCATTGCCTGTCTGAGTTGCTCAGCTGTTACATTGATATTGTCTGCCAGCGTAATGTTATAAGAATAACCACCTTTCATATCTACACCGAGTTCAAAGCCTCTGGTGAAAATTGAGATAAGTCCTATCACAGTCAATGAAAGTGAGAAAATGTATGCTTTCTTACGCATTCCCATCCAATTAATATTCGCTCCGTGGAATACATGTTCGGAGAATGAGGTTGAAAATTTCAGTTTATGCCCTTTGTCAACCCACCAATCAGTGATCAAACGACCCACCAATACGGCAGTAAACAATGAACACAATACACCTACAATCATCACTACTGCAAAACCTTTAACCGGGCCTAATCCAAAGTAAGCCAGGATAATATTTGTAATAATGGTAACTACGTTTGCGTCAATAATCGCCGAATAGGAATGCTTGAATCCATCTGCAATTGCATTCTTGAGCGCTTTACCCTTCTTCAGTTCTTCTTTTACCCATTCAAAGATGATTACACTCACATCCACAGCAATACCCATGGTAAGTAATATACCTGCGATACCTGGTAAAGTCAGTACTGTTCCTTTGGAAGCCAATACCCCAAAAATGAAGAACATATTCGCTAACAGCGATAATACAGCAATGACACCGGCAGTAGAGAAGTAACTGATCATGAAAATAATGATGAACAGTAAACCAATTATTATTGCGGTGATGGATTTATTGATATTGTCCTGACCCAGTGAGGGTCCTACCAATGATTCCTGAACTATTTTAGTACCGGCAGGTAATTTACCTACCTGAAGTATATTTGCTAAGTCCTGACCCTCTTGTACAGAGAAATCTCCGGTAATTTGAGAATCACCTGAAGTTATCGGTGTGTTTACCCGGGGTGCAGATACTACTTCACCATCCAGTAAAATGGCGATTTCACGGTTATTATCTGCAGCCGCTTTGGTTGTCATCTCGCCCCATTTACGGGCGCCTTCCTGATTCATCTTCAATGAAACAGTAACCTGATTCGTCATCGGATCCGGTTGTTCCCGTGCATCTATGACCATGTCGCCTTCTACCGGCGCTTTGCCACTTGCCGGTACTTTGATCGCATACAGTTCATAATGTGTGGTATATTTTAGCGTCTTGGGATCTTTAGTTGGTTTGCTCGACCAATGGAATTGCAAGTCATTAGGGAAAAGCATCTTGATCTCCGGTCTGGAGAGATACTCCATTACTAATTCACGCTTGTTCTTTTCTGCTGTACCCATCACAGCTAATGGGAACATAATTCCTTGTTCGGTACTTGAGTTTGGTGTAAATAACTTGAATAATGGGCCAGAAGTCGCTGCTGCGGGTACATCAACGATCTGCATTGTAGAATCTACTACCTTACCGGTTGAATCACGTTTTGGAGTCCAAATTGTATCTTTTGTAGCAGCGGCAGCGGTTGTCGTTGTATCACCGGCTAACAAATGTTTTAGTTTGTCATCTGCTGATTTGAATCCATCCAGTATCCCAGGGTCTGATGCCCGGTACACGTCAAAAAACTCCAGTTTAGCACTTGCCTGAAGAAACTTTCTGGCACGCTCAGGGTTATCTATACCCGGCAGTTCGACGTTGATGATATCTCTGGATGCATCCAGTGAAACGTTTGGTTGAGTAACACCAAACTTGTCTATCCTGTCCTTAAGTCGGCTAAACGTAAGTGAAACTGTCTCTTTCGCTTTCGATTTCAGAACCTGGATTACTTTATCATCACTTGAATTGAATTTAATCTGATCCTTCAGTGATGCATTTTTTGCAAATATGGAAGCAAGTGTTTTGTCTTTAGCTATTTTCTGCCATTCCTGATAGAATACATCCATATATCCGGCCTGCTCTACATTAGATCGAATATCAGTTTTGTCCAGTGCTTCTAAAAAGGTAGGGTCTTTACTTTGACCTGACAGGCTTAGCATAAAATCTTTCAGATCCACTTTCAATACAGTACTCATACCGCCTTTCAAGTCCAGACCTAAAGCCAATTGTTGGCCTTTTAGCTCATTATAGGTGTATGACTTGATGAATGGAATACTGAAAATTATTTCATCTGAAATGGAGTCCAGGAAAGCAACCCGGGCATCTTTAAATGCCTCATCCTTATCCGCTGGATTTGTCTTTGCCACAAATTGTTTTGCATAGCGTTCAGCATTTCTCTCTACCTTACTTGTAGGGATATAAAATAAATACTGCATGATGCAAACGATGGCAAGTGCCACCATGAAAAACTTGATAATACCTTTACCTTGCATATAAACTCTTCGCTTTTAGAATCTTAAACTATTGCTGTTTCATGTACTGTTCTTATTTTCGCATAGAATCTTACTGTACTTGTATGATTCGACTAAGTCACAGGCACTTAAAAAGCGGTGCAAATATAGACAATATTTTGAATTTTAATATATGAGTGTAGTACAGGCCTATATTTGTTTTATAATGGTTTGGGGCAAATGAATTACTTAAAAAATTTTTATTATGAACATAGCTTTAGAAATCGGACAAAGTTTAATGAGAATTTTAGCTTACTATAAAATGTTTTGAACATTTTTTATTTAATATTGTAATAACTACTCACAATATGTGAAATCATTTCAAATAAAATTTATCAAACTATGGGTTTATTTTCATTTTTAAGAGGAGCAGGTAATGACGAATTGAAAAAGAAAGAAGATGAAGCTACCGCAGCAATGAATGAGGCAAACAGAGTTGCGCAGGAGGCTTTGCTCCGCAGTCAAAAACAGATCATGCTGGAGGATATTGTAAAGACTACCAATATTTCGGTTGAAAATTTAGGTGTTCAGCTAAATGACTCAACTGTTACTGTTACAGGAACTGTTGATACACAAGCTGATAAGGAAAAAGTAATTCTTGCTTTGGGAAATGTTAATGGCATAGCAACTGTCGATGATCAAATGACTGTAAAAAGTGCTGGAGAAGCTTCAGATTTTTATGAAGTTAAGTCAGGTGACAGCTTGTCAAAGATTGCAAAGCATTATTATGGTGATCCGATGAAGTATCAAATAATATTTGAAGCGAATCAACCGATGTTGACAAACCCGGATTTAATTTATCCAGGCCAGACATTAAGGATTCCTAAAATCTAATATTGTCAAATGATATATAGAAGCCGGATGAAAGTCCGGCTTTTTTTATGTGTGTGAATGATCTTTTTTTAATCGTGAAAACCCAATAATGAAAATCAGCCATCCAGCAATAAAACATAAACCACCCAGCGGAGTCAGCGGACCCAGGAAGCCAACCGGTAACCCCGTAAGTTCACGGGTAGAAAGAAGATATAATGATCCGGAAAACAGAAATATCCCGGCAAGGAAAAAATAAACTGCATAGCGAAACTGTTTGACCGGATAAAGGCTATGTATGACGAATAGTATCAAGATTGCCAGACTATGAAGAAATTGATATTCTTGCCCGGTTTTAAAAGTAGCTAATGCATCATCACTGATATGTCCTTTCAGCCCATGAGCGCCAAAAGCACCAAATACTACCGCCAATAAGGCTAATATTCCTGCTATAATTATTGGTTTTTTCATTTTTCTGTTTTTCTACCTAAAGTTATGTAAAAATGCAAATATTCGTTCATCCAATATGAAATCTCTGGAACGCAGCGGTCTTTTCAATTTCAAACCTTCGAGACCGGTACATCTGCTCAATGCCACATAAGTCTGACCATGCTCAAATGCTCCGCCCTCCATATCCAGTATTACTCGATCAAATGTCTGGCCCTGAGATTTATGTATGGTCATCGCCCAGGCTAGTTTGAGTGGATATTGTTCAAATGTCCCGATTGTTTTTGTACTTATTTTATCCTTATCTTCCGGATCTATGATGTATCGAATCATTTCCCATTTTGCTTTTTCGATTTTGTACACTTCACTCGTGATGCTGTCAGTGACTTCTATCTTTTCGCCAATATTGGTGATTACCCCTATGGTACCATTGACATAGGCCATATCCACATCATTGCGTATGATCATAACCTGGGAGCCAATCTTGAGTGATAAAACCAGATTGGCAGGTACATTGCTGAGTGAGAAATCTCCTGTCAATTCACCCTGGAAAACTTCGACAGGTTTATCTATTTGATCGAGTTCTATCTTATTGATGCGATCCACAGTGTGATTTCTGGGTGATAAATAAATATATCCATTTCCGGGACGGCTCTCCAGATCTACTAAATTATTAAGAACTGCAAGGTCTTCCGCCTCTAATTCATTATTTCTGATTTGATCAAGTAAGTGGATAAATGCCGCATCTTTCTGTCGGAATACCTGATTTAATTGTATGTATTGTATGCCAGTTAACTTTCCCCAAACGTCAGAATCAAAAAAATAAGGTGATGCATATTTTTGATTAAATAAATAAGCTTCTTCTGTCCCGCCTACTACCGGAGGTAATTGATACATATCACCAAATAATACCAGTTTTACCCCTCCAAAAGGATGATCATTTCTTCGATGAAGTTTGAGTGAAGCATCAATAGCATCAAGCACATCCGCTCTGAGCATTGACATTTCATCTATCACTAATACCTGTAGTTTTTTCACCAATCGACCCACTAAAAAATGCCGCTGGATATCCATAGGTGTTATCAATCTGGGTGGAAATCGAAAAAACGAATGGATGGTCTGACCTTTGATTCTGAGCGCAGCGATGCCGGTAGGAGCAAGAAAAACAGCATTCAACTTAGTCGTAGTACGAAATAAATTAAGCAGTGTGGATTTCCCGGTACCGGCTTTACCTGTAATGACCAGATGGTTTTTGTCTTTTTCCAGTTCGTCTAAAATCCCTGTAAATTCGGGTGTCAGTGTAAGCATCTACCCACTAAATTTTTCTTTATTACCAATTGATGCTATCCAAAGTCCTGTAAATACCAATATTCCGTTCAGTGCAAGTGTCAGAAATCCAAACTTAAACCCATTGAATAACCAATCACTATTAATATCAGCCCACCAGGTAACAAGAGGGCAGACTATACATATGAAGGGTACCCATTTTCCGGTAGGAATACGTCGTGTAAATATTCCAAATGCAAATAACCCAAGAAGTGGGCCATAAGTCAAACCAGCTAATTTAAACACTAGATTCACGACAGCAGTATTATTTATGTAGTAAAATAATAGTATAATCAGAAAGAGGACTATTGATATGGAAATATGAACTATACTTCTGATCCTTTTGTCTTGCTGAGCTGTATTTTCTTTTTTTTCAATATTCAGAAAATCTACACAAATCGAGGTAGTAAGTGCGGTTAATGCTGAGTCTGCACTAGAATAGGTACTGGCAATCAATCCGACAAAAAATAAAACGGCTACTACGGGACCCAAATGATAAAGTGCCATCATCGGGAAAAATTCATCGGAGAGTGCAGGTTGCGCTATGTTTTGTTTTGCAGCATAGAGATATAAGGCGGCACCTAAGACTAGAAAAACAATATTTACTATCAGGAAATTGATACAAAAAGTAAAAATATTTTTCTGTGCATCTTTCAGTGAACGGCAGGTAAGATTTTTTTGCATCAGATCCTGATCCAGTCCGGTCATGACAATTGCAATTAGGGCACCACTCAGAAATTGCTTGAAAAAATTATTGGGGTCAGACCAGCCATTATCAAAGAAAAAAATCTGACTGTATTTGCTGTCCATGACCATGTCAATCAGAGAAGACATGCCACCCCCAATCTGGTGACTGATCTCGTATATACAGATTAACAATGCACCTAACATGCAAAAGGTAAGTAATACATCAGTATAAATTATCGTATTGACACCACCTTTGGCAGTATAAATATAAATCAGGCCTATGGTGATAAAAACAGTAAAAGCAAAGGGAAGATGAAGGGGTTCTGTCACGAAGGTATGCAATACCAGCGCAGCCAGATATAACCTGAGTGCTGAACCTATACTCCGGCTAATAATAAAAAATGCGGCCCCGGATTTATAAGCGCTCCAGCCAAGTCTTTTCTCCAGATATCCATATATACTGGTGAGTTGGTATTTGTAATACAGCGGCAACAAGACACTGCCTATTACCGCATAACCGGCTAAATTTCCCAGTACGAATTGAAGATAGGAGAAATATTGGTTAGCACCTTCTACTCCGACCTTCCCGGGTACACTGATAAAGGTCACACCTGAAAGTGATGCGCCAATCATTCCGATAGCTACCATCAACCAGGGGGCATTCCTATTCGCCAGGAAAAACTTTTTATTGTCTGCCTTTCTTCCTGTGATAAAAGAAATACAAAGTAAGATCGCGAAGTAAATGACGATTATCAGTAAAATCGAATAAGGTGAAAGAAGAGAAACTGCTAAAAGTGTCATGAAATTGCTTCAATTTGTAAGGAAATCCTTACAAATAAACATATAATTTTTTATAATACGAAATTATAGTGATCTAACTCTGTAATTTCTCACCAAAGGCCAGATCACCTGCATCGCCAAGTCCCGGAACAATATAGGATTTGGCTGTCAGTTCGGAGTCAATATCACCTACCCATATATTGATATACGGAAACAATCGCTGGACATGATCAATGCCGTTTTCTGATGCAATGACTGAAACCAGGTGTATTTCACTGGGTTTGCCATACTCTTCGATCATCCTGACAGAAGCTTCCAATGAACGACCTGTTGCCAACATCGGATCTGTAATGATCAGAATCTTATCTTTCATCGAAGGGCAAGTCACATAGTCCATACTAATGTCAAAACTTCCATCCGGCTTCTCCTTTCGGTAAGCAGAGACAAAGGCAGCTTCGGCATTTTCGAAAATCTGTAACAACCCTTCCTGCAAAGGTAATCCAGCTCGGAGTATGCCCAGTACGACGATCTTTTCAGCAATCTGTGGAATGTCCAGATTGCCTAATACTGTGTCGATATTTACTGCATTGTACTTCAATTCTTTGCTGATCTCATAGCCGGCTAGCATGCCAAACCGGGCAAGATTTCTTCTGAATCGTGCTCGTTCTGTCTGAGTTTTTACATTACGAAGATCATGCATGATCTCAGAGATAACTGAAGGGGTAGAGGAGAGATTTCGGACCATATTAATGCAATTTTATAAGACTCATTATTCCACTGACGATATACTGACACGCGATTGCCATTACAAAGAAACCCATTATCCGCATCACCGCTTTCATGCCTGCTTCACCCAGGAATTTACCGATTAATGGGGCCATCAATAACATGATATATACTAATAAGCCCAGTGATATGATTACTAAAAGGATTACGACTTTATCGCCCCAATCTTTATATTCAGCATACATACCAATCAGTAGGGAAATCGAACCGGGACCTGAAAGCAATGGCATTGCCAGGGGACTAAAACTAATATCATCTTTCTGCATGGCTTCCTGCTTCATCTTGTCATTAATCGCTTCCGAACGGATTACTTTTCCATTAATCAGGCTGACAGCAGAATTGAGAATAACCAGTCCACCTGCAATCCGCAAAGCAGCCAGACTTATACCGAAGAAACTAAGAATATATGATCCGCCCAGGAAAAAAGCGAAGAGAATAAATGTGAAATATAAACTGGTATTGAGTGCTGTTTTGCGTCTTTCTTTCTGGCTGAATGAAGCGGTCAGTGAAGTATAAACGGGCAATACACCCAGCGGATTAACTACTGAGAATAAGGATATCAGTACAGTAATATATACAGCAGTATTGAAATCAAGTAGCTTCATGAATACAAGTTATTTTATCCACCAGATTTAATACATATTTTAATTGTCCTTCCCGGTCAAATTCTGAATTATCTAGCAATATTGCGTCTTCAGCTTGTTTGAGTGGGCCGGTTTCACGGGTCGAATCTATCTTGTCTCTTTCCTTCAGGTTTAACAATACCTGATCAATATCCGATGAAATATTTTTATTCTGCAATTCTTGCACCCTACGTTTTGCACGAACTAAATCACTGCATACCACAAATATTTTTAGTTCGGCATTCGGCATTACTACAGTTCCTATATCCCTACCTTCCATTACTACACCTTTACTCCTGGCCATTATCTGTTGCAATGCAACCAACTTCTTTCTGACTTCCGGTATGATAGCAATATGGCTGACTTGTGCGGTTATGGCAGGTTGTATTAATTCATTAATTAAGGGCTGTCCGTTCAAATATAATACATTAGCACCATTCAAAGTATTAAATTCCATATTCATGGAATCAAGCGCTTCAATTACTGCCCTGGAATCCGCTGGTGATATTTTATTTTTCAGCACCCACCAGGTAACAGCCCGATACATTGCTCCGGTATCAATATAAATATACCCGAGTTTATCCGCCAATTGTCTGGCCAGCGTAGATTTACCACAGCCAGATAAACCATCTATAGCAATATTTATTTTCCTGCTCAAATAAAAGCTTCGTTTGTTGTCGAAGTGCTAAAATAAAAAATGCTGATAAATTTTTATCAGCATTTTCTCTAAATCAGCGACTGATATTAGTATTCATCTTCATTAAACAGAAAATCATCCCTTCGTGGGAATTCGGGCCATACATCTTCGATACCTTCGAAAAGTTCGCCTTCATCCTCCATTTCCTGTAAGTTTTCTATTACTTCCAGTGGTGCACCGGAACGAATTGCAAAGTCAATCAATTCATCCCGTGTGGCCGGCCAGGGTGCATCTTCTAAATGGTGTGCCAATTCAAGTGTCCAATACATATTTTTGCTTTAGTCTAATTAAAATTAAAATGTTGAAAAAGGTTCAATTAGTTGTTACTTTTTTCAATTAAATTATCAACATGGAATCACCATAGGTGAAAAACCGGTATTTTTCTTTCACAGCTTGTCTGTATGCTTCCATAATTAACTCATGCCCACCGAACGCACTGATCATTATAATCAGGCTGGACTTAGGTAAATGAAGATTAGTGATCATCGCATCAGCAATATGGAAATC